>VGRW01000034.1:0-10000 GCA_016875225.1 Deltaproteobacteria bacterium | reverse complement strand
TGGGCTAGGGGTCCTACCAGATTACCGAACCCAACCAAACTCCGAATGCCGGTGAGAGCAGTGCAGCAGTCAGACGTATGGGGGATAACCTCCATAGTCGAGAGGGAAAGAACCCAGACCGTCGGCTAAGGTCCCCAAGTGTGTGCTGAGTGGGAAAGGATGTGAGACCGTTTAGACAGCCAGGAGGTTGGCTTAGAAGCAGCCATCCTTCAAAAAGTGCGTAATAGCTTACTGGTCGAGTAGTCTCGCGCCGAAAATGTAACGGGGCTAAGCACGCCACCGAAGCCGCGGATTCACATCATCTTCGGATGATGTGTCTGGTAGGGGAGCGTTCCAGTAGCCAATGAAGGTCGACCGTGAGGACGGCTGGAGGTTCTGGAAGTGAATATGCGGACATGAGTAGCGATAAAGCGAGTGAGAAACTCGCTCGCCGTAAACCTAAGGTTTCCTGGGTAAAGCTAATCTTCCCAGGGTCAGCCGGCCCCTAAGCCGAGGCCGAAAGGCGTAGGTGATGGGAAACGGGTTAATAATTCCCGTGCCGCTAGCGTAGCGTTCGACCGAAGGGGGGACGGAGAAGGGTAGCTGTACCGCCTGTTGGATTAGGCGGGGAAAGTATGTAGGCGGGGTTCGCAGGAAAATCCACGAACCCATTCAACGCCGAGATACGAGACGACGGCATTTTGTCCGAAAGTCAGCAATCCCATGCTTCCGAGAAAAGCCTCGTAGGGAGTTGCGCTGGTGACCGTACCGCAAACCGACTCAGGTAGGTGGGGAGAGCATCCCAAGGCGCTTGAGAGAACTCTGGTTAAGGAACTCGGCAAATTGACACCGTAACTTCGGGAGAAGGTGTGCCTCGGTTGGTGAGAGGATTCACTCCTCGAGCTTTCCGGGGTCGCAGTGATCAGGGGGTAGCGACTGTTTACTAAAAACACAGCACTCTGCTAACTCGTAAGAGGATGTATAGGGTGTGACGCCTGCCCGGTGCCGGAAGGTTAAGGGAACTCGTCAGCCTCTTCGGAGGCGAAGCGATGAACCGAAGCCCCGGTAAACGGCGGCCGTAACTATAACGGTCCTAAGGTAGCGAAATTCCTTGTCGGGTAAGTTCCGACCTGCACGAATGGCGTAACGACTTCCCCGCTGTCTCAACCAGGGACTCAGCGAAATTGAAATGACGGTGAAGATGCCGTCTACCCGCGACTAGACGGAAAGACCCCGTGCACCTTCACTACAACTTCACACTGGCCGTCGGTCTTGCATGTGTAGGATAGCTGGGAGGCTTTGAAGCTGGGACGCTAGTCTCGGTGGAGCCAACCTTGAAATACCAGCCTTGTGTGCCTGACGTCCTAACCGAGACCCGTAATCCGGGCCCGGGACAGTGTGTGGTGGGTAGTTTGACTGGGGCGGTCGCCTCCTAAAGAGTAACGGAGGCGCACAAAGGTCCACTCAGGCTGATTGGAAACCAGCCGAAGAGCGCAAAGGCATAAGTGGGCTTGACTGTGAGACCTACAAGTCGAGCAGGGACGAAAGTCGGTCTTAGTGATCCGGTGGCACCGTATGGAAGGGCCATCGCTCAACGGATAAAAGGTACGCCGGGGATAACAGGCTTATGGCGCCCAAGCGTTCACAGCGACGGCGCCGTTTGGCACCTCGATGTCGGCTCGTCACATCCTGGGGGTGAAGCAGCTCCCAAGGGTTCGGCTGTTCGCCGATTAAAGTGGCACGCGAGCTGGGTTTAGAACGTCGTGAGACAGTTCGGTCCCTATCTGTCGTGGGCGCAGGAGATTTGAGAGGAGCTGTCCCTAGTACGAGAGGACCGGGATGGACGCAGCTCTGGTGTACCGGTTGTCGCGCCAGCGGCACAGCCGGGTAGCCATCTGTGGACGGGATAACCGCTGAAGGCATCTAAGCGGGAAGCCCACCTCGAGACGAGATCTCCCTCGGACTTCGGTCCGCTAAAGACCCCTTCGAGACCAGGAGGTTGATAGGCCGGGTGTGGAAGCGCAGTAACGCGCGGAGCTAACCGGTACTAATCGGTCGTGAGGCTTGACCTGAACCGTCGAAATTCGCTCGTGCACAGCTTCGGCTGGCGCGGAACATCAAACGATCATTTGCCCTGAGGGTCGACGAGAGTCGGCCCTCAGGGCAGCAAGTTTTCCCGCCGTCTATAGAGCGGGGGCCACACCCGATCCCATCCCGAACTCGGAAGTTAAGCCTCGCTTCGGCGATGGTACTGCCGGGCTTACCCGGTGGGAGAGTAGCGCGACGGTGGGTTCCAAATGCGAGACCCCGTTGGTCGAAAGACCAACGGGGTCTTTGCATATCTCCTGTCCGCTAGAGGCGTCCACACGCTCAGGATCGCGAGCGTGTGGCACACGGGCGGGAGTCGTCGAGCATCGCTCGAATCGACCGCTTCGCAGGGCGCAATGCCACCCAAGCGCTCCCTGTCAGCAGAATCACCGTGCCCAGCACCAGAACCGACGCCCCGATCTCCATCTCCGCCCCCCCTCGCACCTCGGCGATCGAGTTCATCATCGGCAGGAAGAGTCGACACTTGAGCGGACACCTGCCGGGAATAGCAGGACGACGATCCTGGTGGCGCTGGATGGTGCGCTGATCCCTCAAGTCGCTCCCGAGCGACTCCGAACACTCCCGGGAGGAACCCGGCCCACGAGCCGGGTTGGGAGGTCGGTGTGCTCAGCTCAGCCGGTGGTTTGGTTCGCGTTCTCGGCGCGCTGGCGCTCGTCGCTATTGCGACGATGGGCTGCGCGGACACGTCGTGGGAAGGCACTAGCCGCGAGAACACGGTCGCTGCCTACACCCGATTTCTCCGCGACAACCCCGAATCGGGTCATGCGAAGGCGGCCGAAGAGCGAATCGCCTTCCTTCGCGTGATGGCCCACAAGACGATCGAAGGTCACGAGCGGTTCCTGCAGACCTACCCGGCCACTCCGTTGGCGGCGGAGCTCTCGGCCGCGATGGAGCCGCTCTACTTCGAGCGCGCCCGTTCAGCGAACACGGCCGCCGAGTACCGCAGCTTTCTGGCCGCCTATCCGGACGGTCAGCTCGCGCGACGAGTGAAGGGGGATCTTGCCTACGTCGAGATGACGGCTGGTGTGCCCGACATCGCCGCGATGCGGGAGTTCCTCCGGGAGTTCCCCGAGAGCGACTTCGCCGCCGACGCCCAGCGGAGCTTGGATCTCATCGCGTTCAAGAACGAAACCACCGTCAAGCACCTCGGCATCCGCGTCGAGGTGGCGCCCAACGCGGCTCAGCCGCAGCGAGTCCAGCGGGGGTTCGTCTCCGTCGTCGCGCGCGAGTATCGCGAGCACGGGATCGAGGTCACGTTCATACCGACTGGAAGCGAGCCTTCACCGGACATGCAGGGCTGGATCCGGCTCGACTACGACGAGGCTCAGGCCTCTGGCACGTTCGGAGGCTCGACGATCCTGGCGCGTTGCCGGGTGCGCTTGTACAACAACGCTGCGCCAAACCAGCCGGTCTGGGATCGGACCTTCGAGGCTCCCGCAGAGCACCTGCTCAAGGGCACCCACGGTCGAGACAAGACCGTCTTCGGCAACTCCCGCTATCCGTTCTGGAAGCAGTTCTTCGTGCCCGTGTCGACCTGGGCAAGCACCGAGGCGCGCATCCAGCGCCTCGACTACCTGGAGGACGTTCGCGCCATCGACATGCGTGGAGACCGAATCGCAGTGCTCTTCTCTCGCGGCGGGTTCGACATGGTCGACGTCTCCTCGCCGCTCGACCCACGAGTGATCGACCGGTATCGACGAGACGACGACCTCTCGAGCTGGAACGGGATCAAGCTCATCGATGACGAGCACGTCCTCATCTACGGGCCGGACGGCGCCGAACTCGTCAAGCGGACTGCTGAGAAGCCGGTATCACTCGGAAAGTGGGAGGTTCCCGAGGTTGGCGCCATTTTCGCCGTCGACGCATTCGACGACACAGTTCTGATCGCCGGGAACAAGGGCGTCTTCGCGATTCGGACCTCGAGCGAGCGCAGGGTCGCGCATCGACTTCTCGAGGGGGTGTACGTCGGCGTTGATGTCCACAAGCCGTACATCTATCTCGTTCAGCCCACTCGCGTAGAGGTCACGTCTCCCAAGCACCTGCTCCGTCATCTGTCCGGCTCGCCGGTCGTGCTCTCGGACGGATTCACCGCCAAGGGCTCGCGCATCGCGGGAAATTCGCTGATGGTCTTCGGCAAGGACGAAGCTGTCGAACTCTCGCTTGCGAACCCTGCCCGACCTCAGATGGTCGGGCGTCTCGCTGCCGACGAAGTCGGCCGCGTCGTCGATCTCGCGGCGGACGGCGAGCGCACCTATCTACTCGGCGATCGAGGCCTGCAGATCGCGGATCCCTCCGGCCGGAGCATCTCCGACGCGGTCCAAGTTCGAGGGTCGCAGGCGATCGCGCGCCGGGGCCGGTACGTGTTCGTCGCTGGCGACCGCACGCTCGAGGTCGTCGACGTCGGCCCGTATCAGGTCAAGGACAACGCACCTGCGAGTCCTGCCGCGCAATAGACCGAAATCGTCGGTGAGGTCGCACTCACGCCGAGAGGCGTCGGAGCTCGTCGAAGAAGCCCGGGAACGTCTTGCGCACGCAGTCCGGGTCCTGGATCACGATCCCGTCGACGACGAGCCCGGCGACGGCGAAGCTCATCGCCATCCGATGGTCGTCGTAGGTCGCGATCCGGCACGGTGTGACTCGTGCAGGTGGATCGATCAAGAGATCGGTCTGGGTCGTCTCGACCTGCGCACCGAGCTTCCGCAGCTCCGTCTCGAGCGCCGCCATGCGATCGGTTTCCTTCAGGCGCAGATTCGGCACGTTCCGGATGGATGTGCGGCCACGCGCAAAGAGAGCGACCACCGCGAGCGTGAGCGCGCTGTCGGGCAGGGCATTCAGGTCGACGTCGATGCCGTGCAGATACCTCGGACCCCGCACCGCCATCCAGTTCGGTCCCCGTTCGACGGAGCAGCCCATGCGTTCCAGCACTTCCACGAAGCGAACGTCTGACTGCGCCGACGCGGGGGAGAGGCCCTCTACGCGGATTCTCCCCTCGGTGATCGCCGCAGCAGCGAAGAAGTACGTGGCAGCGGTCGCATCCGGCTCGATCACGTAGCTCCGGGTGCGATAACGCTGACCGCCCGGTATCCGGAAGCTGTCGTTCCCGAGCAGTTCCACCGAGATTCCGAAGGCGTTCATCACCGAGAGCGTCAGGTCGACGTAGGGGCGCGAGGTGATCTGCCCGGAGACGATCTCGACTTCGCCCTCCGCCAGCGGAGCCACCATGAGAAGTGCCGACAGGAACTGACTCGACTTGCTCGCATCCACGACCACGCGGCCGCCCCGCAATCGCCCGCCTTGGATCGTGACGGGTGGGCAGCCCGCCACTGTTCGGGCCGAGACCCCGAGCGACGTGAGCGCGTCCGCCAGATCCTGGATCGGCCGCTCCCGCATTCGCGCGACTCCATCGAGTACGACCCGGCCGCGCACGAGCGCCGCGCAGGCGGCGAGGAATCGCATCGTCGTCCCGGAGGCCCGGCAGTCGATCGGGTGCAGCGGGATCGCGAACTCGCCTCCCGTGCCGTTCACGAGCAGATCCGCCCCCTCCCGCTCGACGGTCACGCCCAGTCGCCCGAGGCCGTCGATCATGGCCGCGGTGTCGTCGCTCTCGAGCCACCCGAGGAGGCGACTCGTACCGGCCGCCAGCGCCGAGCAGACCAGCGCCCGATTCGTCAGGCTCTTCGAGCCAGGAATCCGAACCGTCGCGTCCGGTGGCGAGATCGTGGAGACGGCCAATTCCTGCATCGCGGCCGAACGTAGCACAGGGGCTAACCTGCTGAAACCGCTGGCAAAACCATTCCGGGTCCCGGGGGCGACCGCGTTGACCGGCCCGGCTCGAGGCGATAAAGTCGCGGCGATTCGCGCGCCGGCGCCCCCTCGGCCTTCGTGTGCTCCTGGAGTCCCGAGCTGCGGCTCGCGGTGCGCGACGATCGAACCAATTCAGTCGAGCAGCCTGAGAAAGGTGTGAGTGCGGTGACACGGGTACTGATCAGCGACAAGCTTTCGGACGAGGGACTCGCGGTTCTCGCGTCGGCCGAGGGAATCGAGTTCGACCACAAGCCCGGGCTCTCTGCCGACGAGCTGAAGCGGATCCTGCCCGATTACGACGGGCTGATCATCCGCAGTGGCACCAAGGCGTCGGCCGACGTGATCGAGGCCGGCAAGAAGCTCCGCGTGATCGGTCGAGCGGGAATCGGGGTCGACAACGTCGACCTCTCCGCGGCGACGGCGCGAGGGATCATCGTGATGAACACTCCCGAGGGGAACACCATCACGACCGCGGAGCACGCGATCGCGCTGATGACGTCGCTTGCGCGAAAGATTCCCCAGGCCACGGCGAGCATGCGCTCGGGCAAGTGGGAGAAGACCCGCTTCAACGGGAAGGAGCTCTTCGACCAGGTTCTCGGCGTGATCGGGCTCGGCAACATCGGATCGATCGTCGCCGACCGCGCGCGAGGGCTGCGCATGCGCGTGATCGCGTTCGACCCGCTCGTCTCCGAGGAGCGCGCGGAGCGTCTGGGCGTGGATCTCGTACCGCTCGACGAGCTGATCGCACGGTCCGACGTCATCACGGTCCACGTACCACTCACCGAGAGCACGCGCGGACTGATCGGACGGGACGCGTTCGCGAAGGCGAAGCAGGGCGTCCTGATCATCAACGCCGCGCGCGGAGGGATCGTCGACGAGCGGGCGCTTCTCGAGGCGATCGAGAGCGGAAAATGCGCGGGTGCGGCTCTCGACGTGTTCGAGGTCGAGCCGCCGCCGAAGGACCACCCGCTGCTGCAGTGCGAGGAGGTGATCTTCACGCCGCACCTCGGCGCCGCCACGGAAACGGCGCAGCTCAACGTCGCAATCGCCGTTGCGGAGCAGGTGCGCGACTACCTGCAACGCGGCGTGGTCCGGAACGCGGTGAACCTGCCGTCGGTATCCGCCGAGGACCTCGAGGTGCTCCGCCCCTTCATCGTGCTCGGCGAGAAGCTGGGGCTCTTCCAGGGCCAGGTCGCGACCGGCGGGGTCGCCGAGATCGAGGTCGAGTATTCCGGCGAGATCGCCGGTCTGAACGTCCAGCCGATCTCGATCGCCGTTCTGCGCGGCGTCCTCGCGCCGTGGTTCGGCGACGAGGTGAACTACGTGAATGCGCCCGTGATCGCCCAGAAGCAGGGGATCCGCGTGATCGAGACGAAGTCCACCGAGCCGGAGGACTTCGTCAGCCTGGTGACGGTGCGGGTTCGCGAGCGAGCCGGAGTCGAGCATCTGATCGCGGGCACGATCTTCGGCCGGACCCAGCCGCGAATCGTGCGCGTCGACGACTTCCGCTTCGAAGCCATTCCCGAGGGTCCGACGTTCCTGATCCGCAATCAGGACCGCCCGGGCGTGGTCGGTCACGTCGGAACGCTGCTCGGCGATGCCGGGATCAACATCAAGCGCATGCAGCTCGGCCTGCACCCGTCCACCTCGGAGGCGCTGCAGCTGCTCTCGATCGAGCCGACGCCGTCGGGCAAGGTCGTCGCGGACGTTCGGGCTCTCCCGGGAATCGAGACGGCGCTGCTGCTCGATCTCGGCGCGCGAGTCGTCTAGGCCATGCCGAACGTCGTATGCGTCGGCGCGCAGTGGGGTGACGAAGGGAAGGGCAAGGTCGTGGACCAGCTCGCCTGCCGCGCCGACCTCGTCGTGCGGTTCCAGGGCGGTCCGAATGCCGGGCACACGCTCGTCGTCGACGGCGAGACGACCATCTTGCACCTGATCCCGTCCGGAATCCTGCAACCCTCGACCCTGAATCTGATCGGGCCGGGCGTCGTCGTAGACGCCGACGTGCTCCTCGGCGAGATCGCGATGCTGCAGGCGAAGGGAGTGTCCGTCGGGCGCGAGCGCTTCCGCATCTCGGATCGCGCGCACGTGATCCTTCCGGTGCATTCAGCGCTCGACCGCGCGCGCGAAGAAGCTCGCCAGACGATCACGATCGGCACGACCGGCCGCGGCATCGGCCCGGCCTACGAGAGCCGGGTCGCGCGCACGGGCGTGCGCATCTCCGATCTTCTCGAGCCCGACACACTGCGCGAACGCCTGGAGCTTGCGCACTACGAGCGCAGCTTCCTGCTCGAGAAGCTCTACGGCTGGCCCGCGCAGCCCCTCGACGAGGTCTGGGAACGCGCGGTCCGCTGGGGCGAGAAGCTCGCACCCTACGTCGACGACGTTGGCGTCACGCTCGACGGCGCGCTCCGCGAGGGGCGCTCGGTCCTGCTCGAGGGAGCCCAGGGGACACTGCTCGATGTAGACCACGGCACGTACCCGTTCGTCACGTCGTCGACCACGCTCGCCGGCGGCGCCTGCGCCGGCGCGGGAGTCGGTCCCACGCGAATCGACTCCGTGCTCGGGATCAGCAAGGCCTACACCACCCGCGTCGGTGGCGGGCCGTTTCCGACCGAGGACACCGGCGCCGCGGGGCAGCACATGGGATCCGTCGGCCGCGAGGTCGGGGCCACTACGGGCCGCAAGCGACGCTGCGGCTGGCTCGATCTGGTCGTGCTCCGGCACGCCGTGCGCGTGAACGGAATCACGGGCATCGCGCTGCTGAAGCTCGACATCCTGACCGGACTCCCGGAGATCCACGCCTGTGTCGGCTACCGCGTGGCCGGCAAGGAGATCCGCGAGTTCCCCGCGAGCATCACCACGCTCGGCCGCTGCGAGCCGATCTACCGCAGCTTCCGCGGCTGGAGCGAGCCGATCGAGTCCGCGCGCAGCCTCGACGACCTGCCTCAAGCGGCGCGCGACTATGTCCGATGGATCGAGGACGCCCTCGGCGTTCCCGTGGATCTGCTCGGCGTCGGTCCGGAGCGCGACGCGACGATCGAGAGGCGCAACCCCTTCGATCGGCCGGCCAGGCGGTGACTCGACTCCTCCTTCCCGCACTCGCACTCGCACTCGCACTCGCGTTTCCCGCGCTCCAGGCGGGAGCGGCCGAGCCCGGCTGCGTCGCGCGCTGTCGGGAGATGGCCGCGAAGGGCGAGCTGCGCAGCGGAGTGAACGAGAAGGGCTGCGTCACGAACGTGTGTCAGGAGGACGGCCGGCGCTTCTACAAGAGCGGCGAGTTCGAGCAGGCGCTCGCGTCGCTGGACGTGCTCTCCACCTCGCTCGAGCGCAGCCCCTCCTACCGGCTCGACCGGGGGCTCGTCTACTACGCGCTCGGCCGCTTCGACGAGGCGCTCGCGGACTTCGACGCGTCGCTGGTGAACCTTCCCGATGCCTTCATCGCCTCGGCGCAGCGCGCCCACACGCTGATCCGCCTGGGCCGCTTCGACGACGCGCACGCGGGCTTCGCGAAGCTGCTCGACGCCAAGGCCTCCGCGCGAGAGTTTCGCGGCCTTCGCACGCGCTCCTACCTGCTCGGGAACATGGGCGTGATCGATCTGTTCCGCGGCGATGCGAAGAAGGCGAAGCAGGAGCTCGCGGAGGCGCTCCAGATCGACGGCCGCAACACGCAGGCCGCAACCTACATCTATCGCGTCCTGCCGCAGCTCGAGGCGGGAACGATCGACGCCGCCGGCCTCGCGTCGTTCTACGGCGCCACCGAGGATGCGGGCACTGGCGACCGGAAGCGCGCAGAGCGGGAGACCGCCGCCGTGATCGAGAAGTACCCGAAGTTCCCCGAGTCGTACTTCCTCGAAGCCGAGCTGCTGCGAAACAGCTACCGCTACGAGGACTGCGAGCGCATCCTCCGCGGCGGCGAGCGCGCGATCCCGAGCGAGATCGACCTCGCGGCCGAGCGCCTGCGCTGCTCGCTCCTGAAATCCGGCCCGACCAGCGCAGCCGCCAAGCCCGCGCTCGCCGAGCTCAAGCGCCTGAACCAGGACCACCCCGAGAACGTGCTCGTGAAGGAGATCCTCCACGCGCTCGATCTCTACTGATCGGCTGGGGG
>VGRW01000033.1 GCA_016875225.1 Deltaproteobacteria bacterium | reverse complement strand
GATCGGAGTGGTCCTCTGCCGGACCATGCGCACCGCAGAGCTCGTCGGCTGCCGACATGAAACCTCCGTGGGCCAGCTTGCCCCAGGGTAGAATCGCCGGCCAGGAGGGGCGAGAAAATGGAACGGCTCTGGATGGCGCCGAGCTACGTGATCGTGACGCTGATCGTGCTCGGAACGGGAGGAGCGTTCACCGGCGTGTTCACGCCCTTCCTCGGCTTCACGCTGGTCTTCCTCGCGGTTCTCACCTCCGTGGTCTTCGGCATCGCGCTGGCGGGCGCGGCCGCGTTCGCAAGCTCGACCGGCAAGAGCTGGCGGCCGCGCGCGCTGCGCGGGGCGATCGTCCCGCTGCTGATCGCGATCCCCGCGTTCGGCGCCGTGAACCTCTCGAGCACGCCGACGATGAACGACGTGTCGACGGATCTCGTCGACCGGCTCGAGTTCGCGCCCGAGCTCGCGGCGCTGCGCACGAGCCCGGAGCCGGGGGCGGAGCAGCGAGCGCATTTCGACGAGCTGCAGCGGCAGTCGTATCCCGAGGCCGTGCCGATCCTGCTCGCACTTCCGCCGGATCAGGCCTTCGATCGGGCGAGGCAGGTGGCGGAGTCTCTCCCCGGCTGGCAGGTCACGCGCGCCGACGCCGCGACCGGCCGGATCGAGGCCACCGGCACCTCGAGCGTCTTCCACTTCGTGGACGACGTCGTGATCCGCGTCCGACCGGACGCCGCGGGCTCGCGGGTCGACGTGCGCTCGCGCTCACGCGACGGGCTCGGCGACATGGGCGTGAACGCGAAACGCATCCGCGCCTATTCCGAGGCGCTGGGGAAGTAGCGAAGTCCGGCTTCAGGAGCCCTTCTTCTTCAGCTGCTCCTCGATCATCGCGCCCATGCCTTCGACGGTGCGCACCCGGACCTTCTTGCCGCCGACGTACAGGGTCGGCGTTCCTCGCACGTCGACGCTCTGTCCGAGCGAGAGCTCGACGTCGACGCGCTTGTCGTACTCCGCCTTCTTCGCCTCGAGGTCCTTCTTGAAGCGGGCGACGTCGAGCCCGGCCTGCTTGGCGTACTCGTCCAGCTTCGCGGCGTCGAGGCTCGGCTGGTTGGCGAACAGGACTTCGTGCATCTCCCAGAACTTTCCCTGCTCCTGGGCCGCCATCGAGGCGAGCGCGGCGGGACGCGCGGCGGCGTGGAAGCTGAGAGGAAAGTGCTTGAAGACGTAGTTCACGTCGTTCGGGTACTTCGCCAGCACTCCCTCGACGATCGGCTTGGAGCGGGCGCAGAACGGGCACTGGAAGTCCGAGAACTCGACGATCGTGACGGGCGCGTCCGCCTTGCCGCGCACAGGGGAACCTGCGAGCGCGATCGTGTAGGCCTTGTCGAAGTCCTCTTCCGCTCGAGCTGCCCGCGCCGGAGCCGCGGCCTGCAGCTTCTTCTGGCCCTCCTCGATCGCCGTCAGGCGCTGCAGGATCTCGTCCTGCTTCGACTTGATCTCCGCGAGATCCTTCGCCTGCTCGGGATTGCAGCCGGCGAGTCCGAGGCACAGGGCCAGAAGCGCGATCGATCTCAAATCGGGTCTCCTCGAGAAGTCGCGCGGCAGGGTAACTCAGGCGCGCTGGCGCCACCAAGCGTAGATTCCGAGCAGGAGCAGCGCCTCGGGCAGGGCGAAGGCGAGGAAGTAGAAGTAGGCGACGGTCTGCTGCAGCGTGAGCGGATCCTGGTTCGGCGTCCACGCCTTGTCGGTCAGCGCGATGCGCGACTCGTCGGAGGCGAGCCAGCGCGCGGCGTTCAGCAACAGGTCGCGGTTGTAGAGCGCACCGATCAGGCGATTCGAGGCGAAGTCGCGATCGCCGATCACGACGATCCGCGCTTCCGCGGCGGAGGCTTCTCCGGCCGCGCCGGTGCCGCCGCGCGGGTAGCTGCCGGCGGCCGCGACCGCAGGCTCTCCGATCGCCGCGTCCGATCGCGCCGGGCTCCGGCCGGCGAGGGCGCGCGTGAGGTCGTGATCGACGCGCGCGCGTTCGGTCGCGAACGCGATCCGCTCGAGTCGGTCATCGGGCTGCGGCTTGCGCGCGAGCGCGACCGGGCGCGTGGTCGGCATCAATACCATCGTGCGGCGCGAGAGCGTGCGCGAGACCGGGTGGTACGGCGCGAAGAGGTGAACCAGCAGATTCAGCGGCGAGGGATTCTCCAGCAGCGGGCTCGCCGCCGCGTCGACGATCACGCCGTCCTCCAGATCGAAGCCCCAGCGCAGTAGCAGGTCCGAGTAGAGGTTCGAGCGCAGACCCGGCTCGGCGAGCACGAGCATTCGCCCGCCCGACTCGAGCCAGCGGTCGAGAAGCGCGATCTCCTCGGGGAGCAGATCGCGCTCCGGTGCGGCGGCGATCAGGACGTCCGCTCCTGCGGGGCCCTCGGCCGCGGCCGGGCCGACGAGCGCGCGCACGTCGAAACCCTGGTCGCGCAGAAGCGCGGCCAGGCCCGAGTAGCCGCCGTCGCTCTCGCTGGCGAGGTCGACCTCGCCGTGCCCGATCAGGAAGAACACGCGCGGCGACCGCTCGCTCGAGAGCCGGAGCAGGGCCGCCGTGATGTTGCGCTCGGACGGGTAGCCGACCGGGTCGCAGACCCCGCCGCGACAGGCGATCACCGTGGTCGCGGTGGTGGTGTAGAGCGCGCGTGCGCCCGCGGGCGGCTCGCTCCGGCTGGCGTCTCGAATCGAGACGCGCGGGCACGCTGCGCCGTAGGCCGCGACGAGCAGGCGAGCGTCCTTGGCGAGGAGCGCGTCCTCGAAGAAGACCAGCTCGATTGCGACGGCTCCGCTCCGATCGAGCTCCGCACAGAGAGATCGCGTCTGATCCGAGAGCGTGTAGAGCCGATCGACGGTGAGATCGAGCCGGGCGGTCCAGCTCCGCGATGCGACGCCGAGCCCGATCGCCGCGATCGCGCCGGCGGCAAAGATCGCGAGCGCCCGAAGTGCGACGCGACGCGACGCCGCGCCCGAGAAGCCGCGGAACGCGCGCGCTCGTGCGGCCGCGCCGACGAGCACGAGCGCGATGCCGAGCGCGACGTTCGCGGCCGGGAACGCCGAGAAGCCCTGAAGCGAACGCGTCGCGTAGTGCGAGGCGACACCGACGAGGATCATCACCAGCCCCGCCGCCGGCAGCAGCGACATCTAGCGCGCCCTTCCGAGCTCGAGCGCGGTGAGCGACGCGAGCCAGCCCAGGAACGCGATCGAGGCGAAGTAGAGCACCTCGCGAAGCTCGATCACGCCGCGCGGAAACGAGCCGTAGTGGCCGAGCAGCGCGATCTCGCCCAGCGCGCGCGCGACCGGCTCCGACACCGCGTTCGAGAGCCAGGCGAAGTCCAGCAGCACGAACGGAATCGAGTACCCCAGCACCGCAGCGACGATCTGACTCGAGGTGAACGACGAGCAGGGGAGCTGGCCGACGTAGAGCGCGATCAGGTGCTCGAAGCCCAGGGCGGCGCGCGAGACGACCACCGCCGGGTAGATCGCGCTCGCGGCGAGCAGCAGCACGACGAAGAGGTACGTGACGGCGTGCTTGGCGAGCGCGACCTCGAAGGGGCGCAAGCCGCTGGTGAGCAGGAGCTCGTCGGTGCCGCTTGCCCGCTCCTCCGCGAAGACGCGCATCGTCACCAGCGGCAGCACGACGAGCAGGAAGAGCCCGAAGTCGTCGGCCGCCGGAACGAAGACCTCGTTCAGCACGTTGATGTGGCTCGGCACCGTTCCCTGGTCGAAGCCGCCTCCGCCGAGCCCTTCGGACTGGTAGACGAAGAGCAGCTGGTTGTAGCTGACCAGGTGCTGGAAGAAGTAGATCCCGGTGAGAGCGACGTAGGCGGTCCCGACCACGTAGGCGATCGGGGACGCGAAGAGCTGGCGCAGCTCCTTCCGGGCGAGCGCGAGCACGCGACCGATCACGTGGCGGGCTCCGCTTGCGCGCTCCGGCCGACGCGCGCGAGAAAGAGCGCCTCCAGGCCCGCGCCCGCGCGAATCTCCTCGGCGGTCGCGATCGCGGCCAGCCGGCCGCGATCGAGCAGCGCCACGCGGTCGCAGATCGCCTCGGCTTCGTGCAGCTGGTGGGTGCAGAGCAGCACCGTGTGCGTGCCGCGCAGGCCCGAGAGGATGCGGCGCAGCTCGATCTGCTGCGCTGGATCGAGCCCGACGGTGGGCTCGTCGACGACGAGGAGCGGGGGATCGTGCAGCAGCGCCTGCGCGAGCGCGACTCGCTGGCGGAAACCCTTCGAGAGCACGCCGATCCGCCGGCCGCGCACCGGCTCGAGCCCCATGCGCTCGATCGAGCGGCCGATCGCCCCGCGCAGACCCGCGCCGTGCAGTCCGCGCAGCCCGCCCACGAAGCGCAGGAACGCGTCGACGCTGTGGTCGGCGTACAGCTTCGGCTGCTCGCAGGCGTAGCCCAGCCGCGCCTGGACTCGGAAGCGATCGCGCGTGACCGAGACGCCATCGAGGCGCACGTCGCCCTCGGAGGCGAGCCAGAAGCCGGTCAGGATTCGGATGAAGGTGGTCTTGCCCGCGCCGTTGGGCCCGATCAGCCCGAAGACCTCGCCCGGTGCGACGTCGAGCGAGAGATCGTCGAGCGCGACGACCCCGCCGAACCGTTTCGAGACATTCCGCGCCTCGATCCTCGCGCTCATCCGCCGGGTCCCGTCATTCGCGGCGCCACCCTACGTCAAGCGCCCGCGGCGCCGCAAACTCCCCGGTTTGACCCGGGAAAAAGCCGAGCGATAGACTGCGTCCATGAATTTTGGCTTCTCGGAAGAGCAGGAGTTCCTGCGCACGACGGCTCGCGAGTTCCTGGCCAAGGAATCCCCCATGACCGCCGTGCGCGCGCTGATGGACGATCCCCGCGGGTACACGCCCGACGTCTGGGGCAAGATGGCCGAGCTCGGCTGGCTGGGCCTGCTGCTGCCCGAGGAGTACGGCGGCGCGGACCTGTCGGTCGTCGACCTGATCGTCGTCGCCGAGGAGCTCGGGCGCGCGCTCACCCCTTCGCCGTTCTTCGCCAACCTGCAGGGCTCCCTCGCGGTGCTCCACGGTGGTACGGACGCGCAGCGCAAAGAGATCCTTCCCGAGGTCGCAGCGGGTCGGCGCGTGCTCTCGTTCGCGATCACCGAGGAGTCGGGAACCGAGAACGCCGACGAGATCGCGACTCGGGCCACGCGTTCCGGCTCGGGCTGGACGCTCACGGGCACCAAGCTCTTCGTCGCCGACGGACAGAGCGCCGACGCGATCGTGGTCGCGGCCCGGAGCGGCGCGGCGGGCGAGGGCGGGATTTCGCTCTTCGTGGTCGAACGCGGCGCGCCCGGCCTCTCGATCACCCCGCTTCGCTCGATGGACCAGACGCGCCGCATCGCCGAGGTCCGCTTCGACGGCACGCCCGCGCAGCTCCTCGGCCGCGAGGGCTCGGGCTGGGAGACCTGGCAGACGGTGCGCCGGCACGCGCTGGTCTACCTGTCGGCCGAGGCGCTCGGCGGCGCGCAGAAAGTGCTCGAGGATTCGGTGAAGTACGCCAAGGAGCGGATCCAGTTCGGCAAGCCCATCGGCGTGAACCAGGCCATCAAGCACAAGTGCGCCGACATGCTGATCGAGGTCGAGTCCTCGAAGTCGATCACCTACTACGCGGCCTGGGCCGTGGCCGAGAAGACCGAAGAGGCCGAGCTCGCCGCGAGCATGGCCAAGGCCTACACCAGCGACGCCTATCGCCACGCGAGCGCCGAGAACATCCAGATCCACGGCGGGGTCGGCTTCACCTGGGAGTACGACTGCCACCTGTACTTCAAGCGCGCGAAGGCGATCGAGGTCACCTACGGGGATCCGGCCGAGCACCGCGAGCGGGTCGCGCAGCTCCTGAACCTCTGAGCGCGCGCCGCTACGGGAACACGCCCCGGACGCGCTTGGCGGCGGCGATTCGCGCGATCCCGCGCATCAGCGACGCCGTGCGCAGATCGACGCTCTTCTCGCGCGCCAGGCCCGACACGTCCTTGTACGCCTTCGACATGATCGCGATCAGCTTCTGGTTCACCTCCTGCTCGGTCCAGAAGAACTGCTGCGCGTCCTGCACCCACTCGAAGTAGGAGACGGTGACGCCGCCCGCGTTCGCGAGGATGTCGGGAACGACGAAGACTCCGCGCTCGCGCAGGATCGAGTCGGCCTCGAGCGACGTCGGGCCGTTCGCGCCCTCGACGACGATCCGGGCGCGGATCCGATCGGCGTTCGCCTCGCCGATCTGATTCTGCATCGCCGCGGGAACCAGCACCTCGCAGTCGAGCTCGAGGAGCTCGGCGTTCGAGATCGCGTCCGCGCCCGGGAAGCCGGCGAGGAAGCGGCGCTCCTTCACCCAGGCGTCGACCGCGGCCACGTCGAGCCCGCGCTCCGCGAAGATCCCGCCCTTCACGTCCGAGACCGCGACCACGCGCGCGCCCATCTCGGCCGCGATCCGCGCCGCGTTCGCGCCGACGTTTCCGTAGCCCTGGATCGCGAAACGCGCGCCGGCGAGATCGATCCCGCGCTGCCGGCAGGCCTCGCTCGCGCAGGTCATCACGCCGCGACCGGTGGCCTCGCGGCGACCGAGGGATCCCCCGATCTCGATCGGCTTTCCCGTCACCACGCCGGGAACCGCGTAGCCCTTCTGCGCGGAGTAGGTGTCCATCATCCAGGCCATGACCAGCTCGTCGGTGCCCAGATCGGGCGCGGGAATGTCTCGATCCGGCCCGATCATCTCGATGATCTCGAGCGTGTAGCGGCGCGTGACGCGCTGCAGCTCGGTGCGCGAGAGCGAGCCGGGGTCGATGCGCACGCCGCCCTTGGCTCCGCCGAAGGGCAGCCCGATCAGCGCGCACTTCCACGACATCCACATCGCGAGCGCCGTCACCTCGCCCAGGTGCACGTCGTCGTCGTAGCGCACGCCGCCCTTCGTCGGCCCCATCGTGAGCAGGTGCTGCACGCGGTAGCCGTGGACCGTCTCGACGGTCGAGTAGTCGTCGCGGCGGAACGGAAACGACACGACCAGCGCGCGCTGCGGCGTGCGCAGCCGCTCCCAGATGTTCGAGTCCAGGCCCATGAGCTCCGCGGTCCGATCGAGCTGCGCGACCGCCAGGCGGTACATCGGCGTGTCCCACTCGAGCTTCGGCTCGGTCATCGCCCGGCGAGAGCCTCGAGCGCCGCGCGGCGCAGCAGCGCGGGATCTGCGGATCTTCCGCTCCAGAGTCGGATCTGCTCCACCGCCTGGTGTACGAGCATGTCCAGGCCATTCTGCACCCGACAGCCGCGGGATCGCGCCTCGCGCAGGAGGCGGGTCTCGAGCGGCCGGTACACGGTGTCGAACACGGTCGCGCCGGGAAGCAGGCGGGCCAGCGGCACGGGCGTCTCGTCGCTCTGCGGCGCCATTCCCAGCGAGGTCGCGTTCACGAGCAGATCATAGGCGTCGTCGAGCGTTCCCACGCGGCCGCCGAGATCGTGCACCAGCCGCTCTGCGCGCTCGCGCGTCCGGTTCACGACGCTGACCTCGAGCCCGAGCCGGCGCAGCGCGTGCACGACCGCGCGCGCGGCGCCGCCCGCGCCCAGCACGGTGGCGCGCCGTCCGCCCCACGGGCCGAGCGGCTCGAGCGTGCGGGTCACGCCGATCCAGTCGGTGTTGTCGGCAACGATCTCGCCGTCGCGAACGGTCAGCGTGTTGGCCGCGCCGATCTCGCGCGCGGCGTCCGAGACGCGCTCGGCGAGCCTCAGCACCGCCTCTTTGTGCGGCAGCGAGACGCAGAGCTGCGTCAGGCCCGAGGCGCGCAGCTCCCGCAGCGTTTCGGCGAGGCGCGCTGCCGGGACGTCGAAGACGCTGAACGAGGCGTCGAGCCCGAGAGCCGAGTACGCGGTGCGGTGGATCACCGGCGAGAGCGTGTGTCCGGCCGGGTGCAGCACGATCCCGCAGACGGCGCGCGGGCTCACCGGCTGTCCGCGGGTCGGATCGAGCGCGCGTCGAGCAGGTCCGCGGTCTCGTTGGCGCGTGTGGTCAGCCACTCCCCCATGTCGGGGCCGAAGAACGAGAAGCACGCCTCGTAGCCGCCGCGCTCGAAGCCGCGCGCGTCGACGACGTAGCCGAGCCAGTCGTTGGCGAGGTCGACCACGAAGCGGGTCCGCCCCGCGGGCAGGTCGGCGCGGAGCACGGCGCCGAGGCTCGCGCCGGGCTCGGCCGGCAGGAAGAGCAGCTCCGCATCGCCGGCGCGCACGACCTGCAAGGGCGCGCGCTTCGAGACGAAGTCGTCGACGCTGCCGCGCACGAGCGGCGTGGTCCACCAGAGCGCGCAGAAGCGGCGCAGGCGGATCTCGGGCGACTCCACCCAGCGCTCCAGCGCCGCGAGCTCGACGTCGGCCCGCGGCTCGAGCGGCGTGAACGCGCTCATCACGGCGCTCGCGACCGCCTCGCCGTACTCGGTGCGCTTGGCGTATTCCGTCGCCACGCTCGGCCAGGTGCCGAGCTCGATCTCCGGCTCCTGATCGCCGAGCGGGCCGGGGACGTACACGGCGCGAATTCCTCGCGCCGCGAGCGCCGCGCGCGCCGCGCCCGGCCAATCGGCGGAGTACAGATCGCCGCGCGCCGAGAGCAGGCTCGCGTGCGCGCCGAAGGCGAAGAGCGCGATCGGCGCGCGACCGTCGGCGAAGTCGATGCGCAGGACCGGAAGCTCGTCGTCGATCGCGCCGCCCGTGACGCGGCGATTGCGAGCGAGCGCGACGCGCTGGCTTCCGCTGGCGATCCGCGCCGGCGCGAGATCGAGCACCGCGAGCTCGAGGGCTCGGGCGGCCGCGCGCGCGATCCGCGCCGGCTGCTCCGGATCGTACTCGCCGCCGGTCACCCGCTCCGCGAGGAAGCCCGGCAGGAATCCGCCGGGCCCGGAGTGCGTGTGCGTCGCGACGAGCGCGAGCAGATCGATGCCCTGCGGCGCGACCTCGTCGAGCAGAGCGTCGCGCAGATTCGGCCGGGGAATCACGATGTCGACCGCGACGATCGCGACGCGGAGGTCGCCCTGCTCGAGCACGAGGACGCGGGCTTCGGGAGGGTCGAGCGTGCCGCCGGCACGCCTGGTCGTGAGCCCGCCGAAGCCGCCGATCGCGGCGCCGATGCGCGCGGGAAGCGGCTCCGCGCCGAAGCCGGCGCGCAGCTCCGACGCGCGCGCGTCGACCGCGGCGAGCGCGATCGACGCCGCCAGCAGAGCCAGGACCCTAGGTCGCAAGGCTCGCTTCGACACGCTCTCGCGCCGCGCGCAGATCGTCCCAGACGGCCTGTCGGGTCTCACGTGTGTAGTTCCTCAGCAGGTACGCGGGGTGGTAGGTCGGCAGCACGGGAATGCCCGCGAACGCCTGCCACTGACCCCGCAGCTTGGTGATCGCGACGGTGCGGCCGAGCAGCGAGGAGATCGCGGGCTTGCCCAGCGTCACCACCACGACCGGCGAGATCGCGGCGATCTGGCGCTCCAGGAACGGGCGACAGGTGGCGACCTCGTCGGGAAGCGGATCGCGATTTCCTGGCGGCCGGCACTTCACGATGTTGCAGATGTAGACGTCCTCGCGGCGCCAGCCGACCGCCTCGATCATCCTGGTCAGAAGCTCGCCCGCGCGTCCGACGAAGGGCCGGCCGCTCTTGTCCTCCTCCTCGCCCGGGCCCTCGCCGACGAAGACCACGCGCGCGTCGGGCGCGCCCTCGCCGAAGACGATCTCGTTGCGCCGCTCGCACAGGCCGCAGCGGCGGCAGTCGCCCAGATCCGCGCGGATCGCCGCGAGCGCGAGCGCGTTCTGGCCGCTGGCCGCGCCCGTTTGCGTCGGCGCTCCGAGCGGCGCGACGCGGGGCCGGAACTTCGGCTCGGCTGGCGCGGGCTCTCTCCGCGCCGGGCGCGGCAGGTAGTCGATCCCGTCCGCCGCGAGCTCCGCGAGCGAGTCGCGCACCCGCCGCAGCGCGATCGAGCGCTCGTACGAAGCCGTCATTTCGGCGCAGCCTTCTTCTCGCGGAAGCCGTGGCGGAGCTTTGCGAGCTTTTCGTCGAGCTCGAACTCGAAGCCGGGATCGTTCGCGTCGTCGTGGCAGGAGCCGCAGATCTGCATGATCACGCAGCTGTCGCACTTCTCGGTCAGGCGCAGGATCGTGCCGCTGCTCTTGCCCGCGTCGTCGACGTGGCGCTTGCCGGGCCCGTGGCAGCTCTCGCAGCCGACGTTCTCGAAGGTCTTGCCGCCGTGCGGAAAGCCCGTGGCCTCGCCGAAGCCCGTGGTGTGACAGCGCTGGCAGTCCGCGTTCTTCTGCTCGCCGCTCTTCGCCAGCGTGCCGAAGGCGTTCGCGTGCGCGGACGCCGACCAGAGCTCGTGCTCTTTGGCGTGGCAGCTCTGACACGAGGCCGAGCCGACGTAGTCGCCCTTCTCGAAGAGCTGGCGCTCGCGCTTGTCGCGCTTGGCGAGCAGCTCCTGGCGCTGCTCGAGCGAGAGGCTCGCGAGCTGCGCGTTGGCCGCGTGCGAGACCAGCGGCAGGCGCTCGCCGAAGACGAAGTGGAGAGAGTGCTCCGCGGTGTGGCAGCCGAGGCAGACGGACTCGTAGCCCGCCTTCGCGAACTCCGGCGACTGGTGCGGTCCGCCGCGGCCGTGACAGCTCTCGCACTGGACGCCGCGCAGGTGCTCCTGGCGCAGCTTCGGGTCGAAGCCGCCCGTCTTCCCCCAGCCGACGGTGTGGCAGGGCAGGCACTCCGGATCGCGATCGGCTCCGTGCTCGACGAGCGTCTCGAAGGCGTAGGCGTGCTTGGTCAGAGTCCAGCTCTCATGCGGCTGCTCGTGGCAGACGGAGCAGAGCTCCTCGCCGCTGTAGGCGGCCTTCTCGAGCAGGATCGGATTGGCGACGCCGAGCGCCTGGCGGATCGCGAGCGTGAGCCGCACGTGGATCCGCGGCGACGAGCCGTCGGTGCGCGAGACGATCCTGCGGCCTCGGTCGATGACGAAGATCTCCGGCACGCCTTGGTTGAATCCGTAGGCCTTCTGCGCGCGGCGATTCAGATCCAGGTACGGCACCAGCGTGAGGCCGAGATCGCCGACCATCTCCTCGACCACGTACTTCTTGTCGGAGACGCTCACCGCGACGATCGCGAGGTCGGGATTTCCCAGCTGCTTCTGCAGGCCGTCCAGGAACTTCAGCGCGTCGTGACAGTGCGGGCAGGTCGGCAGGAAGAACACCAGCACGACGACCTTTCCGGCGAGCTGGTCCAGCGTCACGTGCGTCTTCGCGTCGAGCGTGACGACGTCGAAGTCCGGCGCCTCGGGGCGGATCCCCAGCCGCGGTGTGGCGGCGGCGTCCTTCGGCTCGAGGTACAGGAGCCTGCGCAGCTCTCGCGCGAGCGCGTCGTCCTGATCCACGGGCTGCTCGCCCAGACGCGCGATGCCGCCGATCACGTAGCCCTCCGCGTCGACGATCAGCAGCGCCGAGCTCGTGGGCGGCACGCGCAGCTTCTGCGAGATCTGGCCGTCGCGATCCGAGAGCACCGGAAACCCGAAGCCGTGTCGCCGGACGAACTGGCGTGCGAGCTCCGGGCTCGCGTCGCGATTCACGCCGAGCAACGCGACGTTCGCGGCGGCGGCGTCGGCGTGCACGCCGTCGAGGATCGCCGCGGTGCGGCCGACGTCGGGGTCGCTCGAGCCGAAGACGAAGATCAGGCCGCGGCGCTTCTGGAGCAGGTCCGTGCTCACGCGTGCCCCGTCGAGCGTCACCCCTTCGAAGCGCGGGAGCGCGAGCTCCCGCCGGGCCTCCTGCGCGACGGCGGGCGCGGCTCCCGGACCGCACAGGAACGACGCTGCGAACACACCTGCGAGAAGCCGCGCTGCTGCGCCGGTCCGGATCCGGAAAGTCGGCATGAAACCTCGGGTTCTTTGAGTCGCGAGATGGTAGGAAGGGCTGCGCGGGGGTGTCAATCGACGTAGACTGGCGCGCGATGGGAGCCGCCAGCGCCAGCGAGTTCGTCCGGGTCCTCGACGCGCGGCTGCGCGCGGGCGAGCGCGTGGTGGTGGCGACGGTCGTGCGCATCGAGGGCAGCGCCTCCGCGAAGCCCGGCGCGAAGGCGATCGTCGACGAGTCGGGGCGCCTGATCTGGGGCTGGGTCGGCGGCGGCTGCGTCGACTCGGCGGTGCGTGATGTCTCGCGCGAGGTGCTCTCGGAGCGCCGCCCGCGGCTGATCCGGCTCGATCTCGACGACGAGGTCCTCGGCGTCGGCATGCCGTGCGGCGGCTACATGGAGATCTATCTGGAAGCGATGATTCACGACCCCAGGCTGCTCGTGCTCGGCCACGGACGGATCGCGGAGACGATGGCCGCGCTCGGCTCGTCGCTCGGCTTCCACGTGACGGTGAACGACGCGCTCGCGACGCCGGAGTCGTTCCCGAGCGCGGACCTGCGCATCAGCGACGATCCCGAGTACGCAAAGCTCGACTGCGACGGCGAAACCTACGTCGTGATCGCGACGCAGCACCGGAGCGACTACGAGGCGCTCGAGCGCGCGCTGCTGAAGCGCCCCGCGTACGTGGGCCTGGTCGCGAGCCGAAAGCGCAGCGCGCTCCTGCTCGAGCGCTTGCACGAGGACGGGGTGCCGGTCGATCTGCTGCGCCGGGTCAGCTCTCCCGCGGGGCTGGACCTGGGCGCCGAGACCCCGCAGGAGATCGCGCTCTCGATCGCCGCGGAGATCGTGCAGCTGGTTCGCGGCGGCTCCAGCAGCGGCCGGCGGCTCGCGAGCGTCCGCGGGGTCCGGATCGGCGATTCGGGAGTCGAGGTCCCGGAGGGACCGCTCGAGTCGGCGAAGTGCCCGACCTGAGCGACGCTCCGGCCGCGATCGAGGCCCTGTACCGCGAGGTCGTGCTCGAGCACTACCGCAGCCCGCGAAACCGCGCGCCGCTCGAGCGGCCCACGGCCGAGTCGCTGGTCTCCAATCCGGTCTGCGGCGATCAGGTCCGCGTCGAGGTCGAGCTCGATTCCGGTCGCATCGCCGCGGTCTCGGCGCGCGCGCGCGGCTGCTCGATCGCGGTGGCCGCGGCGAGCGTCATGACCGAGCTCGTGGCGGGGCTCGCGCCCGAGGCCGCGATCGCGCTCGGCGAGCAGGCCGCGCGAATCGCGCGCGGGGAGCCCGCGCCGGCGGAGGCCGACGCGCGTCTGCGCGCGTTCGCGCGCGTCGCGGCGCTGCCCTCGCGGCAGCGCTGCGCGACGCTCGCCTGGGAGGCGCTCGGCGAGTGCCTCAAGCCCCCCGGTTGACGTTCACCACCTGGATCTCGGTGAAGCCGAGCAGGCCCCACGAGCCGTTCTCGACGCCGATCCCGCTCCATTTGGCGCCGCCGAACGGGATGTTCGGCGCGAGCGCCAGGTGCGTGTTCACCCAGGCGGAGCCGCACTCGAGCTCTCCGGCGATCTCCGCGGCGCGGTCGCGGTCGCTGGACCAGACCGAGGCCCCGAGGCCGAAGTGGGTCGCGTTCGCGCGCTCGATCGCGTCCTCGATGCGCCGATAGGCGATCACCGGCAGGGCGGGGCCGAACTGCTCCTCGTCGACGAGCCGCGTGCCCTCTGCGATGTCGGCCACGATCGTCGGGGCGTAGAAGTAGCCCTTGTCGCCGATCGTCTTGCCGCCGGTGACGATTCGCGCGCCGCTGGCTCGCGCCTCCTCGACCAGCTCCTTCACGCGCTCGAACTGGGGCTTGTTGTTGATCGGCCCGAGCTCGACGCCGGGCTGCTCGCCATTGCCGACCACGATCGCGTTCGCGAGCTCCGCGAGCTCGTCGACGACCGGCGCGTACAGCTCCTCGGGCACGTACACGCGCTTGATCGCGGTGCAGACCTGCCCGCAGTTCTCGAACGCCGAGGCGAAGAGCTTCTTCGCCACCGCCTTCGGATCGACGTCGCCGAGCACGATGGCCGGGTCGTTTCCGCCGAGCTCGAGCGTGAGGCGCTTCAGGTCCGGCGCGGACGCGGCGGCGACCTTCTTGCCGGTCGCGATCGAGCCGGTGAACGAGATCTTGCGCGGGATCGGGCTCGCGGTGATCCACGCCCCGAGCTCGTCGCCGCCCGAGACCGCGTTCAGCACGCCGGCCGGAAGCACCGGGCGCAGGATCTCGACCAGTTTCAGCGTCGAGAGCGGCGTGAAAGGGGAGGGCTTGATCACCCCCGTGTTCCCGGCGAGCAGCGCCGGGGCGAGCTTCCAGACGCCGAGCAGGAGCGGGAAGTTCCAGGGCGTGATCGCGCCGACGACGCCGAGCGGCCGGCGCCGCACCTCGACGCGCGCGTTCTCGTCGTCCTGGATCACCTCGACGGGAAGCGACAGGGACGCGGTGTACTGGAACCAGATCGCCGAGCCCATCACCTCCATCATCGCCTTCGCGAGCGGCTTGCCCTGCTCCCGAGTGAGCAGAGGAGCCAGCTCGCCGGCGCGCGCCTGGATCGCGGCCGCGCAGTCGAGCAGGCTCTGGCGACGGCGCGCCTCGTCCTTGCGCCAGGCGCGAAACGCCGTCTGCGCGGATTCGAGCGCGCTCTCGAGCTGCGCGCGCGTGCAGTCCGGCGCGCTCGCGAAGACCTCTCCGGTCGCGGGGTTGATCACGCCGAAGCTGCGCTGCGCGGTCTCGGCCTTGCCATCGATCGTCATCGTGAAATCGGTCACGGGTCTCTCCAAATCGTGGGTTGGGTGGACGTGGAACTCGCGCGCAGGCCGTCGCCGATCACGGCGGCGGCCTGACACATTCTTGCGTCGAGCGGATAGCGGGGGTCGCGCAGCCAGTGGCCGAGCGCGGCGACGAGCGTCGCGCACGCGAGCTCGGCCAGGAACGACGCCTCGACGTCGCGGCGAAGCTCCGCGCGGCGCTGGCCTTCGACGACGAGGCGCGAGAGCGCGCCACGCAAGGCTTCGAGACCGCCGCCGGCGCCGTCGACGGGCGCACGCCGGAGCACGCGGAGCAAGAGCGGCCCGAGCACGGTTTGCGCCTCGCGAATGGCCGGCGCGGAATCGGCGAGCGCCAGCTCCAGGTGCGTCTGCGCCCTTCTCTCGGGCGGAAGCGGCCGGTCGACGTGCGCGCGCAGGGTCTCGAAGAGCTCGCCCGCGAGCTCCGCGACCAGCGCGTCCTTGCTCGGGAAGTAGTTGAAGACGGTGGCCGGCGCGACCTCGGCGGCGGCTGCGATCTGCTCGATCGAGGTCGCGAAGAAGCCCTGTGAGGCGAGGAGCCGGCGGGCCTCGGCGAGCACGCGCCGCCGCGTCTCGAGCTTCTTGCGCTCGCGAACGGGCGCTCTCTGGGGTCGTGGCTGCACCAGGTCTCCAAAAAACTTGGAGTCACTCCAAGTTTCCTGGAGGCTATCCCGGCGCCGCGATCGGGGTCAAACGAAACGGGCCGGCCCCGTGAGGGACCGGCCCGAAATCGAGGCCGTCCTGCGGTGCCCGAAGCGGCCTCGGATCAGGTGGAGACCTTCTCCAGCACGTGGATCGCGCAGGCCGAGCCGAGCCCGATCACGTGGGTGAGCCCGACCTTGGCGCCCTGGACCTGGCGCTTGCCGGCCTCGCCGCGCAGGTGCGTGGCGACTTCGTAGACGTTCGCGATTCCGGTCGCGCCGAGCGGGTGGCCCTTCGAGAGCAGTCCGCCCGAGACGTTCACCGGGATCCGGCCGCCGAGGTAGGTCTGCTTCTCGTCGATCAGCCGGCCGGCCTCGCCGTCCTTGCAGATGCCCAGGTTCTCGTAGTGCAGAATCTCGGCCGTCGCGAAGCAGTCGTGAAGCTCGATCAGGTTCACGTCGCTCGGGCCGATCCCCGCCATCTCGTAAGCCTTCTTGGCCGCCTCGCGCGTGCAGGTGTTGACGTCGGGCATGGTGAGATCGCGCTGGGTGAAGCGATCGCTGGTCAGGATCGAAGCCGCGATCTTCACCGCTCGGCGCATGCCGAGCTGGCGGGCCTTCCGCTCCGAGGCGATCACGACCGCGGCCGAGCCGTCCACATTCACCGAGCACATCAGCTTGGTGTTGGGGTAGGAGATCATCTCCGCGCCCATCACCTCTTCGAGCGGCGTCTCGATCTGGTAGCGCGCCTTCGGATTCATCGTGGAGTGCCAGTGGTTCTTCACCGACACCTTCGCGAACTGCTCGAAGGTGGTGCCGTACTTGCGCGAGTGCTCCATGCCGGCCTCGGCAAAGACCGCGGGCATCGTGCCGGAGCCGAGCAGGCCCTCGGTGGGGATGCCCTTGCCGCCGCCTCCGCCGCCGAGCAGGCCCGCGCCCGCCATCTGCTCGACGCCGACGCAGAGCACCAGGTCGTACAGGCCGGCCTTGATCGCGGTCCAGCCCTCGCGAAGCGCCGTCGCGCCGGTCGCGCAGGCGTTCGCGACGTTGATCACAGGGATGCCCGTCTGGCCGATCTGCTGCAGGACGCGCTGCCCGACCATGCCGGAGGCCTGCATCAGGTTGCCGCAGTAGAGCGCCTCCATGTCGTGGATGGAGAGCCCCGCGTCGTCGAGCGCGAGCAGCGCGGATTCGGCGGCGATCAGCGGGATCGTGCGGTCGGAGAACTTGCCGAACTTGATCATGTCGGCGCCGAGAATGTAGACGTCGCTCATCGTTGCCTCCCTCTCAGGCCTTGGCCGGCTGGAAGTAGTAGGTCAGATACTCGTTCCCCTCGCGGTCCTTTCGCGGCGCGATCTTGTAGACCACCTCGACGGACATGCCCATCCTGATCTTCTTGGGATCCGCGTCGATGCCGATCAGGTTGCCCTTCACGGTGCCGCCGCCCTCGAGATCGACGACCGCGGAGATGTACGGCGTCTCGATGCCCGGAAACGAGCGGTACGTGATCGAGTAGACGTAGAGCTCGCCCTTGTCGGCGAGCTTGATCTGCTCGAACTGGTTGCGCGCGCCGCACGACGCGCACACGTCTCGCGCGCCGAGGAACACGGCCTTGCAGCCCTTGCAGCGCTGTCCCTCGAGATAGGGCTTGCCCTGGTCGGGAATCTTCAGGAACGAAACTACCGGGAGCGGCTTCGATTGAGCCGCTGCAGCCTCTGACATCGCACACCTCGACGAGTTTGACCGGGGCGATTCTGCGCCAGGCTTGCGGCGCGGGTCAAACGAGGGGCGCTATTTCGAGGCGGTCTTCGCGGCCTTCAGCTGCTGCTCGAGGCGGTCGAGCTTCTGCCGGAAGGCGAGATTCTTGGGCTCGAAGGTGATCGCGGTGCGCAGGTGGGCGATCGCCTTGGGCAGGGCGCCGCGGCGCTCCTCCTCCTCGCAGAGGGTCAGGTAGCGCCTTCCGTTCGCCGTGGTGCCGCGCTGCTGCTGTACCTCCGTCTTCACCTCGTCCTCGACCTCCTGCGTGAGCCGCAGATGGCCGCCGGTGAGCGCGGAGTCGTAGGCGGCGCGCCGCTGTCGATCGCGCAAGACCAGGTATCCCTCGGTGATCCGGCGCGCGATCCGATCGACCGCGACGCGGATCTCCTCGGGCTGGCCGAGAAAGCAGTCCGGGTGGAAGCGCTTGCGCGCGTCGTGGTAGGCGACGCGGAGCTGGCTCGTGTTCGCGCCGGGATCGAGCTTCAGCAATCGGTAGTAGTCCAGCCGATCGATCACGCGCGCGAGGGCTTTGATCTCGACCGGGTTCATCGTCCTGGACTCTGCAGCGCTCTCGCCGGTCATTCTTCGCCGAGGAGCTTGTCGTCTTCGTCGTCGGCGTCGGGCTCGGCCGACGGATCGCCGCCCAGGAACGCCGGCTGGGAGCGCTCGATCTGGAAGCTGGTCTCGTTCGACGCGTTATCGCCGGCGAGATCTCCCTCGACCCGGCCGAAGAGCTGCGTCTCGTCGCGCTTCTCGAGCAGGTCGCCCATCCCGCCCTCGATCGACGGCTCGTCGAGGAGCACGTCCTCGCTCTCGTCGAGAAGCGGCGCGGGCTCGCTCGCGGAGAGCGTCCTCGCGCCGCCCTCGGCGACGTCCGCGGTGCGGCCGCGGGACATGATCTCCTGGATCTGCTCTTCGGAGAGCCCGCTCGACATCGAGACCGCGGTCGAGGCCTCGGCCCCCGTCTTCGGGTCGCGCGCCTGAACCGTGACGATGCCCTCGGTGCTGATCGAGAACGCCACTTCGATCTTCACCTGGCCGCGCGGGCCCGGCTCGAAGCCCGTGAACTCGAACTCGCCGAGAAGGGTGTTCCCGTCCGCCTGGCGCGACTCGCCCTGATAGATCCGCACGGCGATCGCGTCCTGGTTGTCCGACACGGTCGTGAAAACGCGCGTGTGATCGATCGGCACCGGGCTGTTCCGCTCGATGATCGGCTCGGAGAGCCCGCCGGCGATGCCCAGGCGCAGCGTGAGCGGCGTGACGTCGAGCAGGTAGCTGCCGGTCTCGGAGTTCACCAGCGACGCCGCGTGGATCGCCGCGCCGATCGCGACGATCTCGTCGGGATTGATGTCCGTCTCCGGCTCGCGTTGGAAGTAGTCCTGCACCGCCTTGCGGATCGAGGGCAGCCGAGTCGGTCCTCCAACCAGGATCACACCGTTCAGGTCGCGCACCGTGAGCCCGGCTTGCTGCATCGCCTCGTCGCAGACCTTGAAGGTGCGCAGGATCAGATCGCGCGTGAGCTTGTCGAACTCCTTGGCGCCGAGCGTGTACTCGAGCGGGATCTTCACGCCGTCGCGCTCGATCAGATCCGGGATCGAGATCTGCGCCGACTCGCTGGTCGAGAGTCCGACCTTCGCCGCCTCGGCCGCCATGCGCAGCTTCGCGAACGCGTAGGGATCCGAGCGCACGTTCACGGAGTGCTCGGCCTGCACGCGGTCGGCGAGCAGGTCGATCACGCGATCGTCGAAGTCGTCTCCTCCGAGGTAGGTGTCGCCGCACGTCGCGAGCACTTCGAAGACGTCCTCGCCGATCTCGAGGATCGAGACGTCGAACGTGCCGCCGCCGAGGTCGTAGATCACGACCTTCTGGCGCAGATCCCGCCCGAAACCGTACGCCAGAGCCGCGGCGGTCGGCTCGTTCAGGATTCGCAGCACGTCGAGGCCGGCGATCCTGCCCGCATCCTTCGTCGCCTGGCGCTGGTTGTCGTTGAAGAACGCCGGCACCGTGATGACCGCGCCCGAAACCGGGTGGCCGAGCGCGAACTCGGCGGTCTCCTTGATCTCCTTCAGCACGAAGGCGGAGATCTCGGGAAGCGAGAACTCCTCGTCGCGGACCTTGATGCGCACGCCGTGGTTCTCGCCCGGCACGATCTCGTAGCGGCAGACGGCGCGGGCCTTGCGCACCTCTTCGCTGAAGAAGTACCGCCCGATCAGCCGCTTGGCCGACGAGACCGTGTGCTTCGGATCGAGGATGATCCCGGCCTTGGCGCCATTGCCGACTTCGATCCGGCCGTCCTCGCGAAACGCGACGACCGAGGCGATCACCTGCTCGCCGGCCCGATTCGCCAGCACCTTGGGCTTTCCGTCGATGATCGCGCAGACGCACGAGTTGCTGGTGCCCAGGTCGATGCCGATGGTGACGTCTTTGCTCATTCGAGTCCCACGCGCCGGCGTGGCGCGGCCATGCGCATCCCATCGGCAAGGGATCCCGCCGGACTGAAATGATTGACCCGGCTTTGGGCCAGTGTTAACCCCTCGAATCGCTCGGGCTCCCGGGAGGAGGAAATCGCATGTCCGGTCACTCGAAATGGGCGACCATCAAGCGCAAGAAGGGCGCTGCGGACGCCAAGCGCGGCAAGCTCTTCACCCAGCTGATCCGCGAGATCAGCATGGCGGCGAACCTCGGGGGTGGCGATCCCGACGCGAATCCGCGCCTGCGCCTTGCGATGCAGAAGGCGCGCGGCGTGAACATGCCGAAGGACAACATCGAGCGCGCGATCAAGAAGGGGACCGGCGAGCTCGAGGGCAACCAGATCGAGGAGATCCGCTACGAGGGCTACGGCCCCGGCGGCGTGGCCGTGATCGCGGATACCCTGACCGACAATCGCAACCGAACGGTCGGCGAGCTGCGCTTCATCTTCAGCCGCTTCAGCGGCAATCTCGGCACGAACGGCTGCGTCGCGTACATGTTCGACCGACGCGGCGTGCTCGAGTTCGACCGCGGCTCGGTCGACGCCGACGCGCTGATGGAGGCCGCGATCGAGGCGAACGCGCTCGACATCGTCGACGAGCAGGAGGCGCTGCTCGTGCAGACCTCGCCCGAGAGCTTCGAGGGCGTCAAGGCCGCGCTCGAGGGGCGGGGCTTCGCGCCGGCCCGGGCGTCGATCCAGATGGTGCCGAGCTCCACCGTGACGATCTCCGGCAAGAACGCGGAGCTCATGCTCAAGCTCTACGAGGAGCTCGACGGGCACGAGGACGTGGCCGCGGTCTATGCGAACTTCGACGTCTCGGACGCGGAGCTGCTGGCGGCGGCGAGCGCGGGCTAGGAGCCCGAGCGGAGCTCGGGCGCGCGAGCCTCGCTGGTCGCAGCGCTTCTGTGTAGACTCGCGTCGGTCGTCGGTTCGGCCGGGGGGTCGAGTGCGGGTCCTGGGAATCGATCCGGGCTCTGTGGCCACGGGCTACGGCGTGGTCAGCGTCGAGGGATCGACGCTGCGCAGGATCGCCGGCGGCACGATCCGAGCGCGCGGAGAGACGCTCGCGGCGCGGCTCGCGCAGCTGCAGAGCGAGCTCGCAGGCGCGATTGCCGAGCTCGCTCCGGAGTGCGCGGCGATCGAGTCGATCTTCAGCGCGCGCAACGTTCGCAGCGCGCTCGTGCTCGGCCACGCGCGCGGCGTAGCGCTGGCGACCTGCGGAAGCGCGGGGCTCGGCGCCGCGGAGTACACCCCCGCGCAGGTCAAGACCGCAGTCACCGGCTACGGACGCGCGGACAAGTCGCAGGTCATGCGCATGGTGCAGCGCCTGCTCGGCCTGACCGCGCCGCCGCCGAGCGACGAGGCCGACGCGCTCGCGATCGCGATCTGTCACGGCATGAGCGCGCGACTGCGCGCGCGCGTCGTCGCGCCCGCTCGCGGCTTGGTGCGCGCGCCTTGATCGCGCGGCTCGAAGGCGCACTCGTCGAGAAGAAGCCCGAGGGCGTCGTGCTCGACGTCCATGGCGTGGGCTACGAGGTGCGCGTGCCGCTCTCGACCTTCTTCGAGCTGCCCGACGAGGGCAAGACGGTCCGCCTGCAGATCCACACCCACGTGCGCGAGGACGCGCTCCAGCTGTACGGCTTCGGTTCCGAGCTCGAGCGCGTCCTGTTCCGGCTGCTGATCGCGGCCAGCGGCGTCGGCCCGAAGCTCGCGCTCGGGATCCTCTCCGGTCTTCCCGTCGGCCGGCTGCTCACCGCGCTGCGCGCCGGGGACGTCGTCGCGCTCACCAGGATCCCCGGAGTCGGCAAGAAGACCGCCGAGCGACTCGCGATCGATCTGCGCGAGAAGGCGCTGGCGCTCGAAGCCGTGTCGAGATCGGAGCGTGCGGCTGCCCCCGAGGCGTCGGCTGCCGCCGAGAGCGCGCTGGTCAACCTCGGTTACCCTCGGCCGCATGCGGAGCGCGCGGTGCGCCGCGCGCTCGAGCTCGCGCCGGAGGGATCGAGCCTCGAGACGCTGATCAAGGAGGCGTTGCGTGCCGCCGCGGGATGAGATGCTCCGACCCGACGTCGCTGGCGTCGAGCACGGGATCGAGGACAGCCTGCGGCCCGCCACGCTCGACGAGTTCGTCGGCCAGGACGCGCTGCGCGAGAACCTGCGCGTCTTCATCCGAGCGGCGCGCGAGCGGGGCGAGTCGCTCGACCACGTGCTCTTCTACGGCCCACCCGGTCTGGGCAAGACGGCGCTCGCGCACGTGATCGCGCGCGAGATGGGGGCGCCGCTCCGCGTCACCGCCGGGCCGGTGATCGAGCGGGCAGGGGACCTCGCGGCGATCGTGACGAACCTCGAGCCCGGCGCGGTGTTGTTCATCGACGAGATCCACCGCCTCGCGCCCGCCGTCGAGGAGATCCTCTACCCGGCGATGGAGGACTTCAAGCTCGACCTCGTGATCGGTCAGGGGCCGAGCGCGCAGAGCGTGAAGATCGACCTGCCGCGCTTCACGCTGATCGGCGCGACCACGCGCGCGGGACTGCTGGGCTCGCCGCTGCGCGATCGCTTCGGCGTGATCGCCCGCCTGCAGTACTACCCGCCGGACGATCTGGAGCGGATCCTCGCGCGCAGCGCGCGCATCCTCGGCATCGCGACCGAAGCCGGCGGCTCGCACGAGATCGCGCGCCGCTCGCGCGGGACGCCGCGAATCGCCAACCGCCTGCTGCGCCGGGTGCGCGACTTCGCGGAGGTCGGCGGCGAGGCCGGCGTGTCGCGGGAGCTCGCGCGCTTTGCGCTCGGCCGGCTCGAGGTCGACGACGCGGGCTTCGACCGGATGGACCGTCAGCTTCTGCTCGCGCTGATCGAGAAGTACGCGGGCGGGCCGGTCGGCCTCGACACGCTGGCGGCCGCGATCGGCGAGGATCGCGGAACGATCGAGGACATCTACGAGCCGTTCCTGATCCAGGAAGGTTATCTGGACCGCACGCCCCGCGGCCGCATCGCGACCCTGCGCGCCTACCAACACTTCGGTGTGACACCCGCGCGCGACGCCCGGCAGGAGAAGCTGCTCTGACGCTTCCCGCCCCGGGGGAGATCGCGATCCTCTTCGGCGCGGGGATCGTGGGCGGGCTGATCAACACGCTGGCCGGGGGCGGGTCGTTCCTGCTGGTCCCGCTTCTCGTGATGATGGGCCTGCCGGCGACGGTCGCCAACGCCACCAGCCGAGTCGGCGTCTTCGCGCAGTCGCTCTCCGCTGTCGCGGGCTTCCGACAGGAGGGATTTCGCGATCTCGACACGGCCCTGCGCATCCTGCCCGTGATGCTCCTCGCGGCCTGGCTCGGGGCTGTGCTCGCATCGAGCCTGGACGACGAGCTCTTCGCGCGCGGGTTCGGCGCGGTGATGCTTCTGGCCCTGCCTCTGATCCTCTGGAATCCGCGGCCGCCGGCGGGTGTCGCGGAACGCGCTCCCCTGGCGCCAGCTGTCCAGCACGCGATCTACTTCGCGATCGGGCTCTACGGCGGGGCCATCCAGGCTGGGGTCGGCATTCCGCTCACGCTCGCGCTCGTCGGCGTGGGCCGGCTGGACCTCGTGCGGGCGAGCTCGGTGAAGGTGGCGATCAACACCGCCACTACCGCCATCGCGCTCGCGCAGTTCGTCTGGGCGGGAAAGGTGGTCTGGGGCCACGGCCTGCTTCTCGCGGTGGGGATGGCTCTGGGCGGCTACGCCGGCTCGCGCATCGGCGCACGCGCGGGGGACCGGCTGCTCCGACCCGCCCTCACGGTCTGCGTAGTCCTGCTGGCGATCCGCATGCTATTGGGCGGGAGCGGGTAGCCTCAACGTCGGGCCGCTTTCGGACGATCTTCTAGCCGTGCGCAAGCGTCTGCGTGTCATCGCCCTGCTGCTCGCGATCCCCCTGGCCATGGGCGGAGTCGCGGGCGTGGTGCTCGCGCGCGGCGGCGACGGGCTCGCCGCCGGGCTGCGTGCTCGCGCGAAGATCGAGACCTCGGAGCGCGGAGCCCAATCCGCGGACGAGGCTCTGAGCGCGGGGCTCGCGGGCGCGCAGATCCTGCGCCTTCCGGTTCTGCACTTCGGCATGCTCGGCGCGGCAGTCGTACTTGCGGCCTACGCGCTCGCTCCAGCCTTCCGCGGCCGCAGGCGGGGACGGACCGCGAAGAAATCCGCAAGCCCCAAGGCCGCAGCCCTGGCCAGCGCCGCCGAGACGGACCTCAGCGCGCCGTCGGCAAAGGAGTCCAAGCGGATCCTGAAGCAGGCGGCGCAGATCGAGCAGGATCAGGGTGCGGAGGCCGCCGGCGAATTCCTCCTCGGGCGCAACCTGAAGGAGGAGGCGATCGAGATCTTCCTTCGCGCCGAGCTGCTGGGCCGAGCGGCCGAGGTCCGTCACGATCAGAACCGTTTCGACGAGGCTGCGGATCTCTACAAGAAGCTCGGCAAGGAGGAGCACGCGGGCCGCATCTACGCGCAGCTCGGCCGACACGAGGACGCGGCGAAGTGCTACTTCGCCGCCGGCAAGTTCTCGGTCGCGGGCGACATGTTCGAGCGCGCCGGGAATCACCGAGAGGCCGGCAAGTGCTACCAGAAGATCGGCTTCCACCGGCACGCCGCGCAGGCTTTCCTGAAGTCCGGCGCCGACGCGCTCGCCGCCGAGAGCCTGCTCTCCGCCTTCAACGAGGAGGGCGGCGTCGCTGGCGCGAAGAGCGAGCAGAAGGCCAAGGAGATGCGCGGCATCGCCAAGAAGGCGGCCGAGATCCTGGTGAAGCTCGAGCGCTTCGACGAGGCCGAAGCCATGCTGGTGCGCTCCGAGGCGTTCGGACCGGCGGCCAAGATTGCCTTCCAGACCGGCAACTTCAAACGCGCGGCCGAGCTCTTCCTGCGGGTCGGGCGAGGCGACCTGGCCGCCAAGGCGCTCGAACGCCTCGGTGACGCCGTTGGCGCGGCGCGCGCGCTGGGTGAGTACCTGCGCGACAAGGGACAGGAAGCGGAGGCCGTCGAACACCTGAGGAAGGCCGGCGAGCACGCGGCGGCGGGCGATCTCTACCGGAAGCTCGGTCGCTATGGCGAGGCCGGCGTCTGCTACCGCGACGCCGACGACTTTCCGGCCGCCGCCGAGGCGTTTCGAGCCGCGGAGCAGCTCGAGCCGGCCGCGGAGGCGTATTCGCGCTGCGGGAAGTTCGCGGAGGCCGCGGAATCCTACGCGCGGGCCGGTCGCGCCGATCTGCAGGCCGAGATGCTCGAGAAGGCGGGCGACACCTTCACCGCCGGCAAGCTCTACGCGGAGCAGGGCAAGGCCGACGGAGCGATCCGCCTGATGCAGCAGATTCCTGCGGACAGCCCGAACTACGGCGAGGCCTGCTCGATCCTGGGGCGAATGTTCCAGGAGAAGGGCATGCACAGCCTTTCGGTCAAGAAGTTCACCGAGGCGACCGGGTCGCAGACGATCGCGCGAAACAGCGTCGATGCGTTCTACGAGCTCGGCCGCGCGCACGAGCGACAGGGCGATCTGGTGGGCGCGATCGAGATCTTCGAGCGCATTCTCTCGTTCGACTACCACTACAAGGACGCGGCGGCTTGTCTCGAGCGCTGCAAGGGGATGGTCGCCAGGCAGAGCGAGGACCTGCCGCCGCTCACCGCGCCGACCGCCCCCGCTCCCGCCACCAGCCGCTACGAGATCGTGCGGGAGCTCGGGCGCGGCGGGATGGGAGTCGTGTACCTCGCGCGAGATTCAGTCCTCGAGCGCGAGGTCGCGTACAAGGTTCTGCCCGAGGGGCTGCGCGAGAATCCGAACGCGCTCAAGAACTTCCTGCGCGAAGCGAAGGCCGCCGCGGCGCTCAACCACCCGAACATCGTCACCGTCTACGACGCCGGAGAGTCCGAGCACGGCTTCTACATGGCGATGGAGCGGGTCGAGGGCACGACGCTGAAGGAGATCCTGCGCCAGCGCGGACCGGTCTCGGCCAACGCGGTGGTCTACATCCTGCGGCAGATGGCCTCCGCGCTCTCCTACGCTCACGGGCGCAAGGTCGTGCACCGCGACATCAAGACCGCGAACACGATGTGGACCGCGGAGCGCCACGTGAAGATCATGGACTTCGGCCTGGCCAAGCTCATGGAAGAGGTGCGCAACGCCACGACGATGATCTCGGGCACGCCCTTCTACATGTCGCCGGAGCAGACCCTGGGACGCGACGTCGACCACCGCACCGACATCTACTCGCTCGGTGTCACGATCTTCGAGCTCGCCACCGGTGAGCTCCCGTTCCAGAAGGGGAACGTCCCCTATCACCACGTCCACACCCCGCCGCCCGATCCTCGCGACGTCAAGGCCGATATCCCCGTGGGGCTCTCCCAGATCATCCTGCGCTGTCTGAAGAAGGCGCCGGCCGAGCGCTACCAGACGGCGAAGGAGCTGATCGAGGACCTCGACCGGCTGGCGAAGGCGTGATAATCGCGTCACGTCGTAATTGAAACGTCACTCTCGATCCGTGTCAGGTGCGACACGATCGCCGGTCGCGGCTTGGCGAAGCCGGGGATGTGCTCCAAATCACAAGTGCGATCGAGCACTTCTGAATCCGGAGCCGAACCGCCGGCTTTTCGAGGCAACTGGCACGCAGGTTGCTTTTGGATGGGCATCCCTGTGGGGGGGCCCTTTGCCGGGCGCCTTGGGGCGGATTTCGGGGGGTAGTCGTGCTTAGAGGCGTCGAGCATACGATCGCATCGCGTGTGCAATGCACCGGAATCGGGCTGCACACCGGCGAGCCGGTCGATCTGGCACTGCGGCCGGCAGCCCCCGGAACCGGGATCTTGTTCGTGCGCACCGACCTCGAGAAGCCGACGCGCTTCCCCGCGCGTGCCGAATGGGTGACCGACACGACGCTCGCGACGACGCTGGGCAACGAGGGCGCGAGCCTGTCGACGATCGAGCACCTGGTCGCGGCCCTGCGTGGAATGGGCATCGACAACTGCACGGTCGAGGTCTCCGGGCCCGAGCTTCCGATCATGGACGGCAGCGCCGGCTCGTTCGTCTACTTGATCCAGCAGGCCGGTGTCCGGCCACAGGCGCGAATGCGGCGCCGGATCGTGATCCGCCGCCCGATCGAAGTCCGAGACGGAAATCGCTGGGTTCGGGTGCTGCCGTCTCGAGACTTCAAGGTCTCCGTGGAGATCGACTACTCCCATCCGGTGATCGGCCGCCAGGCGCTCGAGAGCTGGGTGATCAGCCCGGAGCTCTTCGCGCGCGAGATCGCTCCCGCGCGAACCTTTGGCTTCCTGAAGGACACGCAGCGCTTGCAGGCGATCGGCCTCGCGCGCGGAGGGTCGCTCTCGAACGCGATCGTGCTCGACGAGACGCGCGTGTTGAACACCGAAGGCCTGCGCTTCCGAGACGAGTTCGCGCGCCACAAGGTGCTCGATCTGATCGGAGATCTCGCGCTTCTCGGAGTGCCCCTCCAGGGCCACGTGAAGGCGGTGCGCGGCGGCCACAAGCTTCACCAGGCGCTGGTCGCCGAGATCCGCGCGAATCCGAGCTGCTGGACGCTCGAGACGCCGAGCAGCGAACGCGAGCCGGCCCGCGAAGGGGCGGTGCTGCAGCCCGTCCCCGGCCGCGTCTAGCGCCTCGCGTCCCTCGTCGCTCGCGAGGTCGCACGCTCGAGCGTGACGATCAGAGTCCGAGCGAGGCGATCGTGGCGTTTCCGAGCCGGAGCAGGAGCGCCCTGGCGGGCGGGCAGAGCTGGATTCCCGCCGCGAGGTCCCCGTTGCTGCGCAGCTGCAGCTCGGCCGTCGCGGGCCAACACTCGGTGAGCTCGAGCAGCAGCTCGCGTAGGTCCATCGCGCTCGTGGCGACCAGTCGCGCGGCCGCTTGCGCCAGAACCTCGGCGCGCCAGACCTCGGGCTCGAGCGCGCGAAGCAGCTCGGCGTCGACGCTGCGCATGACGCGCTTCAGGCGACGGCGTGCCCGCCGGCCGAGGTCCTCGCCGGGCTGGCCCGTGTCCTCGCCCGGCTGACTCCAGGCGTTCTTGAGCACCTCGTCGGGAAGACCCCAGGAGCTGCCGGCGATCGCGGCGACCTCGCGCTTCAGCCCGAACGAGAGCTTCGGGATACCGGCTCCGTCCGCGCCGCTTGCTGGCTGGGCGCCTGCCTCGGCAAGGGCCAGGAGGAGCTCGCTCGCCGCCGCGACGCTCGAGTTTCCGGCAGGACCGAGCTCGGCGAGCAGCATCTGCGGCGCCGCTGCGGTCCCCGATGCGGGCGCGAGCGCCTTCAGCACCGCAGAGCAGGTGATCTGCGCGCGCTCTCGCTTCCAGTGCTCAGCGATGCGCTCGAGCGCGCGCCAGGAGCTGCGTCGCGCTGGATTGGCCGCCAGCAGCTCGCGGTGTGCAGCGACCGACTCGCGGTGCGCAGACGGATCGAAGGCGGTCGTGTCTGCGAGCGCCTCGCGCGCGCTCGAGCGCAGCGGGTTGCACTCGAGCGCGCGCCGGTAGCAGCGCTGCGCGCGCTCGATGTCCTCGAGTGGCCCCGCGTAGGCGCGACCGATTGCCTCCCACAGCTCCGATTCGACCGTGCGTTCCGGGTGGGCCACGTCGAGCGCGCGCTCGAGCAGCGCCACCGCCTGTCGCCAGTCCTCGAGCTGGCCGAGCTCCGCGGCGAGGAGTCGCGCGGCGGGGAGGTGGGCCGGGTCGCAGCCGAGCGCTTCGATCGCGAGCCGCGCCGCGTCAGCGCGGCGGCCCAGTGCAAGATCGGCTTCCGCGGCGAGCCAGAGGATCGCGCCGCGCGCGCGAGGCGACCGAACGCTGCAGAGGGCGCGCTCTGCGAGCGCGAGCGTCGAGGCCGGGACGTCGTCGGCGCGCGACAGATCGAGAAGCGCGGTCCACGCATCGTCCGGCGCCGCGTCGGTCGCGGTGATCGCCTCCAGACGCGCGCGCGCGCTGGCGCGATCGCCCGCCGAGAGCTCGAGAGCGGCTGCGCGCACGCGCAGCCGCGAGGCGAACTCCGCAGGCGCCTGCTCGCTCCAGGCGTCGAGCTGCAGCACCGCGCGCTCGGTCTCGCCCAGACGCTCGAGAAGATCGACGGCGCGCGCCCGAGAGACCTCGTCCGCGGGCCGGATCGACAGTACCTCTTCGAGAGCCGCTGCGGCGCGATCGAGCTGCTGCAGGCCTTCGCAGGCCTGGGCGAGCTTCACGAGCCGATCCGCGTACTCCTGCGGCGCGAGATCCGAGCGGCGCAGGCGCCGGTCGATGCTGTCGCGCGCCTTCTCGTAGGCACCGAGCCGCAGGGACTGGATCGCGATCGCGTCGAGGGACTCCGGGTGGTCGGGCTCCTGCTGAAGCGAGAGCTCCAGGTAACGGTACGCCTCCGCCTGGCGCTGCTGCTCGGCCGCGGCCCGCGCGGCCGAACGCGCCACTGCGGCGAGCCGCGGAGCTTCCGGTGTACCGGGAAGGAGCGCGGTGGCCAGCCCGTGGCTTCGCTCGGCCTCGGCCCAGTCGCCGCGGGCGAGCGCGAGCTCGCCGGCTCCGAGAAGCGCGGGAAGGTGGCTCGAATCGCGCTTCAGCGCGGCCCGGTACAGCGCCCCGGCTCGCGCCTCGTCGCCAAGCCGGTTTCGCGCGATCTCCGCGCCGCGGGTGAACCAGGTGGCGGACTGGACGGGCGACGCCTCGAGCTCGGCGAGCTCGAGCACGTCCTCGAGCTCGCGCGCGGGATCGCAGAGTCGTGCGTTGACGCCGGCGCGGAGCTCGAGCGCCTCGATCAGGTGGGGCTCGCGAGCGAGCGCGCGATCGCAGGCCTCGCGTGTCCGGCCGGGATCGTCGAGCCTCTGCATCGTCTCGCGCGCGAGCGCGAGCCAGCTTGCGCCGGTGGCGAGGTCTCCGACCTCCGTCAGCGCCTTCTCGCGCTGAGCCAGCGACTCGGAGTGTCGACCGAGCTCGGCAAGCGCTGCCGCGAAGCGCTCGCGGTCGTCCACGCGCAGCGCCTCGCTCGCCTCGATCGCCTCGAGCGCGTCGCAGGCGAGCACCGCGTCGCGAAGCTCGTCCCAGGCGATCCTGGCCAGTCGGCGCAGCAGAGCGGGCGCCTCCGCTCGTGTCGCAGCCTCGACCTCTTCTCGAAGCAGATCGCGGGCGCGTTCCCAGGCTCGCGCGCGTTCGAAGACCCGCCGCACCTCGCGCACCATCGAGCGCTGCCCGCGCGCCAGCAGGAGCGCCTGCTCCGCCGAAGCGATCGCCTCGGGCGCGGCGTCGTCGCGGGCCGCGGCGAGCTGGGCGAGTCTCAGCCAGCGGTCGGCGGCCTGGGGGCCGCGCGGCTCGACGTCGAGCAGCTCGCGCAGCGAGGCGGCCTCCTCGCTGTGCTGATCGAGGTGGGCGCAGAGTTCGGAGCGCAGATCGTGCGCGCCGTCGAGCCGAGGCGCGAGCGCGAGCGCCCGATCGACGTCGTCTAGCGCCGCGCGCGCGTCGGCGAGCGAGCTCCAGCGCAGGCGGCTCGCGTCGAGCCAGAGGCGTTCGGCGCCGGCGGGGCCTGTCGCCGCGAGCCGCTCGAGCGCATCGGCGCGACGCGCCTCGTCGCCGGGCCTGCGCAGCAGCTCGCACAGCCCCTGGAGCGCGGCGGAATCGGCGGGCGCGCGCAGCAGCACGCGCTGCCACGCGGCGATGGCCTGGTCGGTCGAGCCCAGCCTGCGGCCGAGCCGCTCCGCGATCTCGCGTTCGAGCGAGGCCCGCTCCGCTTCGGGCGAGAGCCCGTGCACGCGCTCGGCGAGCGCGCACCACTCGGCGTCGCGGCCGAGATCGCGGTAGAGCTGCAGCAGGCGGAGCATGCGCTCGAGCTGGGCCGGGCGCGCGGCGCTCGGATCCGAGTCGATCAGCATGCGCATCTGGAGCGCGGCCTCTTCGCGCAGCTCCGGATGCGACGAGAGGAGCTCGATGCGCTCGCGCTGGTGACGCGCGCGCTCCTCGGGCGCGGCCTCGGGATGGCTGGCCAGCAATCGCAGCACGTCCACGCGCTCGGTGGTGCGGCCGAGGCGCGCGAGCAGGTCGCTCTGCGCGCGCAGCCAGCCAAGCCGCGGCGCACGCCTGCCGGCCAGAGCGCGCGCGAAACAGGCGCTCGCGTCCGCGAGGCGCCCGCTCTCGACGAGCACCTCGCCCCCGGCGGCTTCGAGCTCGGCGCGCTCCTCGGGATCGGTCGCGATCGCGAGCAGGGCGAGAATCGCGTCGAGACGTCCGCTGGCCGTGCCCACCGATCGCTCGAGCGCGAGCCGGCGGGTCAGGTTCTCGTCCGTCCCCGGCGTGAGCGCGTTCAGCTTGCGCAGCCAGAGAAGCTCGGCCTGCGCGTCGCCGCGCCGAGCTGCGACCGCGGCCGCTTCCGCGGCGATTCGAGCTCGCGAGGCCTCGGCTTCGAGCGGGAAGCGCGAGGCGAGAAGCTCGGCCAGGCGCGCATCGTCCCGCGCACCCCGCGCCAGCGCTTCGAGCGCCGCGAGCACCTCTCGATCGCGGGAGACGAGCTCGTGGGCTCGACACAGAATCGCGTAGGAGGGTTCGGTCTCCCCGGCGCGAAACAGCGCCAGGCCCAGGTCGCGCAGCTCGTCCACAGGGAGCGCGCCGGCCAGGCCGTCGGCGAGCAGCGGGCGGAGCAGGGCCAGCTCGGCCTCGGCGTTGCCGAGGGCGCGCGCGGCCGCGAGGCCTCGCGGGCGAAGCGCCGGGTCGTTGGCGACCTCTCGCTCGACGAGCGCGAGCGCCCGCTCGCGGTTCGCGAGCGGACCTTCGTAGAGCCGCAGCAGCTCCCGCGCGAGCACGGCACGTTCGGCGGCCGAGGCGGGGCCCGACCCCGCGAGCGTGCGCTCCAGCCCGTCGGCGAGGGCCTGCGGGGTTCCGAGCTCACGCAGCAGCGGGATTCGCGCCGCGATCAGATCCCCGTCGCCGGGATGCGCCGCGAGCACCCGATCGATCAGCTCGAGGCGCGACTCGGGAACGTCCCCGTTGCGCTCGAGCGCGCGGAGCCAGCGCCGGAGCCAGCGCACGCGATCGGCGCCCTCGCAGGCGTCCACCCGCTCCGCGCAGAGTCGCGCCTGTCCGACCGAGTTTCCGGCGGCGTCGAGAGCTCTGAAGAGCAGCTCGTCCAGCGCGGCGTCGCTCTCGTCGGCGCGGCTGCGGCAGTCGACGAGCGTCTCGGCGGCCAGGCTGGGCTGGCCGGCCTCGAGCTGGAGCCCGGCGAGCTTGGCGGAGAGCGGCTTGCGCTCGTCCGGCCGAAGCGCCGGCTGCGCGAGGCGCTCCGCGAGCAGCCTGCGCAGCGGCTCGCCGCGACCCGACGTCTCGTAGATCCTGGCGATGCGATCGAACGCGTCCGCGTCGGCCGGATCCAGTGCGAGCAGCCGACCCAGCGTCTCCTCCGCGCGCGCCGCGCTGCGGACCGATTCCGGTCCCTCCGCGAAGAGCTGCGAGAGCTGGAGCAACGTGCTGCGGCGCTCCTCGGCGTCGGGCGTGGACTCCGCGAGCCTCGCAAGAGCCGCGGCCTGCTTCTCGGTGGCCGAAAGCGACGCGCAGAGAGCGGCGACCAGGCGCAGCTCGTCGGAGCCGAGGCGAATCGACGCTTGCGCCCGCTCCAGGTCGGCGAGCGCGCCGGCGGGATCGCGCAGCTTCTCCGCGAGGAGCCGTGCCCGGTCGATCCAGAGCGCTGCGCGCAGCGCGGGATCGGAGCTTCGCTCGATCAGGTCGTCGAGGAGCGCCCGCTGCTCTTCGCTCGATCCGTGCTCGCGCAGCAGTCCGAGCAGAACCGAGCGCACCGCGTCGCCCGCTTCGCCCTCGTGGAGGGCGCGCGAAAGACAGGTGATCGCCTCGCGCGGGCGGCCCGCCTGCTCCTTCAGCGCGGCGAGTCGGAGCCGCAGGGCCGTCCGCTCGTGCGGGTCGACGTGCGCCTCGCGCATCTCGAGCCAGGACTCGAGCTCGTCGCGGGCACCGGCGGCGTCGAGCGCGCGCGCGAAGAGGCTCTCGAGTCGGCCGTCGCGCGTCGGATCCGCGAACTCGCGCAGCGCCGCCACGGCATCCGGCGCCCGCTGCAGGCCTTCGAGCAGCAGCCCGGCCTGGCGGTGTGCCAGCTCCCGCCGACGCGCGGGGTCGCGCTCGTGGGCGAGCCGAAGCGCGAGCACGTCGCAGAGCTCCTCGATGCGATCCTGCTCGGCCAGGAGGCTTTCGAGCAGGTCTCCGGCATCCGCGGATTCCGGAGCGCGCTCGAAGGCGGGCTGAAGCACGCGACTCGCCTCGCTCAGATTTCCGAGCTCGGCGAGCGCGCGTGCGAGCTCGAGCGAGAGCGCGATCGGTGCGGCGCTACCGGCGCGATCGAGCGCCGCGCGCAGCTCGCTTGCGAGCTCCGGAAGGTTTCCGGTGCGGCGATGAAGCTCGATCACCCGCCGGCGCAGCTCTGCGTCGTCGGGAGCGCTCGCGAGTGCGCGGCGATACCAGAACGCAGCTCCGCGCGGGGCGTCGGCCGCGGGTCTGCCGAGAGACAGCTCGGCGAGTCGCAGGCAGACGAGCGCGTGGGCGGCCGGCGTCGCCTGCAGCAGCACCTCGAGACCCTCGAGCGCCGCGGCCTCGCCTTCCTCGTCCGAGGCGCCCCGGGCGAGCTCGGCCTGCAGCCCGAGCGAAGCCGGAGTCGGTGCCAGCGTTGCCCAACGTGCGACGGCCGTGCGGGCGCGCGCGGCATCGCCGAGCTCGAGCGCCGCGCGCGCGAGCAGCTCCAGAAGCTCCACGGCCCGAGCGTCGGGCGGCTCGAGCGCGAGCTCGAGCTCGCAGGCCGTGATCCTCGCGCCCGGCTCGCGAACGTCGCCTGCCAGCGCGTCGATCCCGGCGATCGCAGCCGCGCAGGCCGGGTCGGATTCGAGCGCGGCCTCGAAGCTGCGCCGCGCCGCGGCAGGCTCCGCGAGCCGATCCGTCTGCAGCTCGGCGAGCTCGCAGAGCAGCCGCGCGCGCTCCGCACCGGCGGGCGCGCTCTTCGCGATCTGCTCCAGCAGCGAAGCGAGCTCGGCGAAGCGCTCGCCCTTGCGCAAAAGCTCGCGAAGCTGGGTGGACGCTTCCGCGTGCCCCGGCACCTGCTCCAGCGCGCGGCGGTAGGACGCTTCCGCCCCGGCGAGATCGGCAAGCGCGCTCAGGTGGAGGTTGCCGAGCTCGACGATCGCGTCGGCGGCGGCCTCGTTGCTGTTCGCCGCCGCTGCGCGCCGCTCGAGCACCTCGGCGCGCTCGCCGTGGCGGCCGAGCCTCGCGAGGCAGCGCTCGAGGATGGCGAGCGATTCGTCGTCGTAGGGGTCGCGCGCGAGAAGTCGCTCGAGCCACTCGATCGCTTGCTCGGCGCGCCCTTCGCGCTCGTGCAGGACCGCGATCTCGAGCAGGCGCATCGGCGAGTCGCCCTCGATCTCGACGAGTCTCTCGAGCGCCTCGAGCACGCGGGGGGTGTTCGCGGTCCTGCGATGGACGCGCAGTCGGAGCTTCTGTACGGCGGCGCTCTCCGGCGCGATCCCGTTCGCCTGCTCGCACCAGTGCTCCGCCGCCGCGACCTCGCCCGCCTCGTCGAGCTGGAGCGTGCACGCCTCGAGCGCGAGGCGCACGCGCTCCGCCGGATCGCGGACGAGCGCGAAGAGGGCGCTCTGCAGCTCTCCCACGCGGCTCACGTTGGCGGCGCTGCGCTCGAGCTCGATCAGCCGCTCGAGCGGCGCGCGCCGCTCCGGGAACTCGCGCAGCAGCGTCTCGAGCAGCTCGCGCGCGCGGGTGCTCTCGGCGGCGGGCAGGAGCGCGACGATCTGCTCCAGCGCGTCCGCGCGCGCGGCGCCGGCGAGCGTCGGCAGACGTCGCTCGAGCGCTCCGATCGCGTCGGCCGGCTCGGACGGTCGTTCGGCCATGGCGGCGACTCCGGCCAGCGCGGCCGCGCAGCCGGGATCGAGCTCGAGCGCGGCCTCGAAGCGCCTGCGGGCTTCGGCCGCGTCGCCGACGCCGCGCCAGAGCTCTCCGATCTCGGCCAGCAGCCGCGCGCGAGGCTTGGCCTCGAGCGATTGCGCCTCCTCCAGCTCCGCGAGCTGCAGGGCGCTGGTCAGCTCACCCGAGCGCGTGAGCAGCCGGCGCAGCGAGGAGAGCGCGCTCGGATTTCGCGGCTGCACGCGCAGCAGCTCCTCGTAGCGCGCACGCGCGGCGGCGGTATCACCGATGCGGTCGGCCAGGACGTTCGCGAGTCGGCCGAGCAGATTCGCGTGTTCGTCGCTCGGGCTCGCGAGCACGCCGAGCCGGCACTCGTACACCCCCGCGAGCTCTCGCCACGAGCCGGCGAGGAACAGGTGCTCCTCCAGCGTGCGGAAGGCACGGCCATCGGTCGGGTCGGTGGAGAAGCTCTTCAGGAGTCGCGCGATGCGCTCTTCCTGGTCCGCGGTCGCCGGATTCTTTGCGCGCGTTTGCACCTCCGGCTCTTCGGAATCCGGCCCGCAGCGCTTGACGGAAGTCACCTGCAAAGCGGCGGGTTTTCGTGGGCTTACGATCCGGCCATGCGCGCTTCTCCGCTTGAGCCGATCGGCTTTGGTGCGTTAGCGTTGCGTCGGCTTGAAAGCGGCACGAAACGGCTCGGAGCAGAAGATCGACGAGCGCCCCGGCCTGCCCGCGCCGGAGCGGCGGCGGCGGCGGCGCGACTGGCGCCTGGCGGCGCTCGCGTTCGTCGTCGTCGCGGTGCTGCTGGCGGTCGAGCAGGCGCTGATCACGCGCTCGAAGCTGCTGCCGATCGGCAGCGACACGCTTCTGCTCGCTCTGGTGCACGCGAGCGTCATCCTGATCGGGCTGCTGGTCTTCCTGCTCGCGCGCAACGCGGTGAAGCTCTTCATCGATCGGCGCACCGGGCGCTTCGGCTCGCGGCTGAACGCGCGCTTCGTGATCTCGTTCGTCTTCGCGACGGCGCTGTCGTCGTCGGCGCTCTTCGTGCTCTCGGCGCTGCTGGTGTCGCGAGCCGTCAACATCTGGTTCGAGTTCGAGCTCTCCGAGAGCCTGGGGCAGTCGGTCGAGGTCGCCGACACCTACTACGCCGAGGCGGAGCAGTCCTCGCTGTTCTTCGCGCGCCGGATCGCCGGCGTGCTCGGCGAGCGCGACCTGCTCCGAGACGGGTCGTCCGCCGCGCTGCAGCGCCTGGTCTCGGAGAAGCAGGCCGAGTACGGCCTGGGCGTGGTCGAGGTCTTCGACGACAAGCTCGACGCTCTCGCCACGGCGACCCACCCCGAGGTTGCCGTGGTGGCGTTCGAGGCCGCCAGCTCCGCGCTGATCCGGGCCGGGCTCGACGGCGAGGAGCGCAGCGTCGTCGAGGGCGCGGGCCCGGGCGAGCTGGTGCGCTCCGTGGTGCCGGTCCGCCGCGACGAGGCGGGCGAGATCGTCGGTGTGGTGGTCGTGAACCGCTTCCTGCCCCGCGCGATCGGCAAACGCGTCTCCGCGATCCGCGCCGCCCGCGAGGCGTACGAACGGCTGCAGCCGAACAAGGGCACGTTCCAGGGCAGCATGCTGATGCTGCTCGCGATGGTGACGCTGGCGAGCGTGCTCTTCTCGTCCTGGATCGGCTTCCGGCTCGCCAAGCAGGTCACCGAGCCCATCGAGCGGCTCGCGTTCGCCACCGCGGAGGTCGGCGCGGGAAATCTCGACGTGCGCGTGCAGCAGGGTGGACGCGACGAGATCGCGCAGCTCGTGGCGGGCTTCAATCGGATGGCGACGGATCTGTCGCTGAACCGCGAGGATCTCGAGCGCCGCCGCGCGCAGATGGAGATCATCCTGCGCGGGG
>VGRW01000032.1 GCA_016875225.1 Deltaproteobacteria bacterium | reverse complement strand
CGCGCGCTCGGCCAGCGGATACAGCATCCGCTCCTCTTTCTGGTTGTGCTGCCCGATCAGGATCAGCAGCGAGTCGCCCTGATCGAGCAGCTCGCGCAGATTTCCCCGCTCGACCGCCTCCTGCATCCGGCCGAGCAGCGCGCGCATCTGCACGTGCTCGGCGCGCATCACGAAGGTCGGACCGGCCTCGGTCATTCCGGTCGCGGCTTCGAACGCGGGAAACAGCAGCTCTTCCTCGCAGCCCAGGTGCGCGCGCATCTCCGTGTCGAAGCGCTTCCACGCCGCCTCGGCTCGCGCGCGATCTCCGGCTTCGCCCGCGCTCTCGACCTCGGCCCAGATGTCGTCACAGCTGCGATGCTCGCTGCTGAAGTGCTCCACGAGACTCGCGCCCGCTTCCGTCATGCGATCCTCCTCGATTGCGGGTAGGGTATCGCGCGGCGTGCGGAGCGGCAGATCGGGTCGGGAGCGGCTTCATCCGTCGCTGGGAGGCGAGTTGGCGAGCTTGGAGCAGACGCGGGTCTTTCGCGCGGAGCGGGTTCGCGAGCCGCTCGACGAGTCGGAGCTGCGCGCCCGGATCGGCCGACTCGCGCCGGAGTCCGTGCTCGATCTTCGCGATCTGCCCGCGCCCGAGCCGATGGAGAAGATCCTCGCCGCCTGCGCGCGCCTGGCTCCGGCGGACGCGCTCGCCGCTCGCACGCCGCGACTCCCGCAGATGCTGATGTCGCTGCTCGATCGCAGGGGCCTGCTCTGGGCCGCGCTCGAAGAGGCCGACGGAACCGGGCTCGTCTGGGTCGGGTGTCCCGCGGCGGACGAGCGCTCGACGAAATGAAGACCGAAGGGCTCAGCCTCGAGAACGCGCCCCCGCTCTGGGTTCCACTCTCGTTCTTCGCGACCGCGCCGCTCGCGCTGATCGTGGCGGGCTCGCTGCTCGCGAGCTACGGCGAGTACGCGATCGGCACCGGCTACGCGTCGATCACGCTCGCGATCGCGCACCTCGGGACGCTCGGATTCCTGACGCTCGTGATGATGGGCGCGCTCTACCAGCTCACGGCGGTCGTCGCGGGAAGCCCGGTCGGCCGGATCCGGGTCGGTCACGCCGTGTACGCGCTCTTCGTGATCGGGGTCGTCGGCTTGATCGGCGGCATCGCCGGAGGGTCGCCGCGCCTGGTGTTCTGGGCGATCGCGCTGATCACCCCGGCCGTGCTTCTGTTCGTGATCCCGATCGCCCGCGCGCTGCACCGCGCGCCCGCGCGAAACGAGACCGTGATCGGGATGATGGCCGCTCTGCTCGCGTTCTTCCTGACCGCCCTGCTCGGGCTCTGGATGGCGCACGGCCACAGCGGCATGCGCTTTCCCGGGCCGCGCGGGCTGTTCATCCAGGTGCACCTCTCCGTCGGGCTGCTCGGCTGGGTCGGGGGGCTGATCGTCGCGGTCTCCTGGCAGGTGGTGCCGCTCTTCAACCTCTCCCCGCCGGTCGCTCCTGCGGCGCGGCGCTGGATCGCGGGACTCGCGACGGCCGGCGCGCTGCTTCCGGTCGTCGTGCTCGCGCTCTTCTACGCGGGCGCTCTCGGCGACAGCGACGCGCGTGCCTCGCAGATCGCCGCGGTCGCTGCGCTCCCCGCGGTCGTCGCGGTCTGGGGGATCCATCCGCTCGTCACCGTGCGCAGCCTGCACGCGCGACGCCGGCGGCGCGCGGACCCGAGCCTGCTGTTCTGGAACACGGGGCTGCTCGTCGCGCCGCTCTGCGCGCTCGTCGCCGCGCTCGCGTACGTCTCGTCGGCTCCGCGCTGGAGCGTGCTGCTGGGCTGGCTGGTGCTGGTCGGCTGGGCCGGAATGATCCTCCACGGAATGCTCGGGCGGATCGTTCCGTTCCTGGTCTGGCTGCACCGCTTCGCGCCGCGAGCGGGCGAGCCCGGCGTGCCCTCGGCGCGCGATCTGCTCCCCGACGCGTGGGAGCGCGGCTGCTTCGCGCTTCACGCGGCGACGCTGGCCGTCGGCGCGCTCGCGATCGCGCTGCGCTCCGATCCGCTCGCGCGCGCCGCGGGCGCGCTCCTCGTCGCCACCGGAGTCGCGCTCTTCGCCGTGCTCGCGAATGCCGCGCGCAGGCGCAGCTAGGAGCGCGAGTAGCTGCCGACCAGGCGGTTCAGTCCGATCGTGTGCGGCTCGATCCGCTCGAGAAGCTGCGCGAGCGTGAGGCCAGGCTCGAGCGCGGTCTCCTGCGAGAGCGCGATCAGCCAGAAGTAGTAGTGGTGCGTGCCGTGCCCGGGCGGCGGCATCGGACCGCCGTACGCCTGCTTACCGAATCCGGTCTTCCCGTTCGTGAAGTCCTTCGTTCCCTCGGCGAGCTTCGTGACCGAGCCGGGAATGTTGTAGAGCACCCAGTGGACGAAGCCGTAGCTTCCGCCCGAGAGCACCGGCGCGTCGGGGTCGTGACAGATCAGCGCGAAGGCGCGCGTGCCGTCGGGAACGTCGCTCCACTGGAGCGCCGGCGAGACGTCCCCGCCTTCACCGGTGTGTTTGGCCGGGATCCGACCCAGCTGTTGGAAGGCCGGACTCTCGAGCCGCATCTTGCAGGGCGCGAACATCATGGGCGATCTCCTCTCTGCGCAGCGTCTACATACCAGCTGCGCCCGTCGCTGTGCCAGATCGCGCCGCGGAGCGCAGCGCATCGATGCGCACCCGGTGCTCGATCCCGATCGGGCAGGCCTGCTCGCACTCGCCACAGCTCGTGCACGCCTCGAGCACCTCGACCGGAAATCCGCGCGCCGCGGGGTCGCCGCGCTGCGCCAGCAGCAGCCGCATCGGCGAGAGCGGATGGCCCGACTGCGCCGGGGGACAGGCGACGTCGCAGCGCGCGCAGGCGCTGCACGCCTCGAGCTCGAGCCGGAGCGGCCACGGCAGTCGCCCGGCGACGTCGATCGCCGGCGGCGGGCCGCTTCGGCCTGCGTTCACCAGGATCGAGAGCGGCGCCGCAAGCACGTGGCGCAGCCGGGTGAACGGGATCGCTGCGAAGAGCGCGAGCGCGGATGCGATGTGCGCGGCGCGCAGCGCCTCGTAGGTCGCGGCGCCTTCGAGCCCGAGTCCGTCGATCGCGCGCGCGATCGCGTGGCCGAGCCAGAGCTCCGGCTGCACTGCGGCGGGAAGCAGCGCGAGCCGAGCGCCCTCCATGAGGAACCCGATCAGCGGAACCGCGAGCAAAAGTCCGAGCGCCAGCCGGTCGCCCGGCAGGTCGAGCTGCAGCCTCTGCCAGCGCCGCACGAACCGTCGGTACAGCGCCATCGCGGCGCCGTACGCGAACGCCGCACCCGAGATCTCGCGCACGAGCGGCAGCCACGGATCGAGCCCGAGCAGCGCGGCCGGGCGCGGCAGGCCGAAGTGCGCCGCGCGCTCGAGCACGGTCGCGACTGCGAGCCCCGACGCGCCCCAGAAGAGCAGCCCGTGCATGGTCGGCGCGCGCCAGCCGCCGGGACGGATCCCGGACTGCAGGACCGCTCGGCGCCAGAGCTCCGAGAGCGCGTGCGCCGCGGGTTCGAAAAGCCGCCCCGACACGGCGCTCGGTTCAGGATTTGGAACGCCGGGTTTTCCCTTCTCGCGCGGCCCCTTCCGGGGCCCGCTCCCGGTGGCCTTCGCGATCGGTTCGAATCGTCGAACAGCGGCGCGTTCCCGAATCTCCATCGCCCCAGAAAACCTCAGCTCTTGCAACGACTTCCGCGGTCGATGCGGTTCGTGTCCATGCGGCAAGCAACTTGCATTCCCGTGCTCGCCGGCGCGGGCTCGCACAGGTCGCCGGGGAGGAACGAGTGACGATTCGGGAATCGGCAGACGCAGCGAACGGCCACACCGCCCCGTCCTGGATGGTGACCTGGAGCCCCGACGGCTCGACGCTGGCCTCGAGCTCCGAGGACGGCTCCGCGATCCTCTGGGACGCGCGAACGGGCGCGGCGCTGCGGCACTTGATCGGCCACTCTCGCGCGGTCTGGTCGGTCACCTGGCGCCCGGACGGCCGTCGGCTCGCCACCGGAAGCGACGACGCGACCGCGGCGATCTGGGATCCCGCGGACGGCCGGAGGTTGCACCTGCTCACCGGGCACAGCGGGGGAGTCTGGGCCACCGGCTGGAGCCCCGACGGGCGGATTCTCGTCACCGGCGCGAGCGACGCGCTCGTCCGCCTCTGGGACGGAGAGACGGGCGCCGCCGTCGGCGTGATCGACGCGCACCCTTCGCTGGCCAAGGACGCGCGCTTCTCTCCGGACGGAGGCTTGCTCGCGACCTGCTGCGACGACCACGGCGTGCGGATCTTCGACACGTCCGATTGGAAGCTCGTCTGCGAGCTCCGCGGTCACACGCACCACGTCAACACCGTCGACTGGACGCCCGACTCCCGATTCCTGGTCAGCGCCTCGCACGACCGCACCGTTCGCGTCTGGGACGTGCGCGGTCGGCGTCTGGTCCGGGTGATCGAGGCGCACGAGGACGACATCGACGCGGCGAGCGTCTCCCCCGACGGGCTGCGGATCGCGAGCGCCGGACACGACCGCGATCTGCGCGTCTGGGATCTGGCGACGGGCGAGCGAATCGCGAGCCTCGGCGGGCACACCGACGAGATCGAGTGGGTCTCGTGGTCGCCGGACGGCCGGCGCCTGGCCACGACCTCGATCGACGCGCGCGTGCGCATCTACGACTTCGAGAGGCGCGCGCTCGAGCGGAGCCTGCCCGGGCGAAACCGTTCGGTGTCGCGCGTGCGGGTCGCGCCCGGAGGCCAGCGCGTCGCGATCGCCGGCGCGGACCGCTCGCTTCGCGTGACCGACGCGTCTGGCGCGCCGATCGCCGTGCTCGAGGACGTGCACCCGAAGGCGGTGAAGGGAATGGAGTGGTCGCCGGACGGCCAGCGCCTGGCCAGCACGTCGCTCGACGGCGGCGTCGCGGTCTGGACCACACCCCGGGGCGCGCTCGCTCCGATCCCGACGCGCTTCCAGCGCCCGGTCGGCGTCTACGCGGTGAGCTGGTCGCCGGACGGCTCGCGTCTGGCCATCGGCCTCGAGGACGGCGACGTCGAGATCCTGGACGCGTCGAGCGGCGCGCGCCTCTCCGGTTTCAGCGACCACCCCGAGCCGGTCTACTGCGTGGCCTGGTCCCCGGACGGCGAGTGGATCGCGTCCGCATCGCGCGACGCCACGGTGAGTCTGCACGCGCCGGGCGGCGATCGGCGCGTCGAGTGCCGCGGCCACACCGATCTGCTCTTCTCCACCAGCTGGTCGCCCGACGGAACGCTGCTCGCCTCGAGCTCGCGCGATCGCACGACGCGAATCTGGGACCGCGAGGGCCGCTGCCTGCGCGTGCTCGAAGGCCACGGCTTGAGCGTCTGGGACGCGCGCTTCTCGCGCGACGGAAAGCGCATCGCGTCCTGCTCCTTCGACACCACGATCCGCGTCTACGACGTGCTCGGCGGCGAGCTGATCGGAAGCCTGCTCGGGCACACGCGTCAGATCTCGAGCATCGACTGGGCGCCCGACGGGCGGCTCTTTAGCGGCAGCCGCGACGGCACCTGCCGCGTGTGGGACGTGGATCGCGGGACCAGCGAGGTGCTGATCCCGCACGAGCAGATGCGCGCGGCCTCGCCCGCGACCGGCCCCCGGGAGAATTCATGAGCGAGTCCTCGCGAGCGTCGGAGTCCGACGCGCACATCGCGCCGATCAGCTGCACGACGGCGTCGCGCGACGCGCGTTTCATCGCGTCGGGAAGCTACGACGCGACGATCCGCATCTGGGACTCGAGGACCGGGCGCATGGTCCGCCGGATCGAGGCGACGAGCCTGGTGAACGGGATCGACTTCTCGCCCGACGGGCGCAGGATCGCGAGCGGCGAGTGCGACCACGCCGCCTACGTGCGCGAGGTCGACACGGGCCGGACGCTTCGCGCGCTGCGCGGCCACACCGACGACGTGAACTGCGTCGCGTTCTCGCCGGACGGACGGCGGCTCGCCACCGCGAGCTTCGACGACACCGCGCGCATCTGGGATCTGGACAGCGGCATCTGCCTCCACGTGCTCGCGGGACACGCCGACGACGTGAACGGCGTGCACTGGAGCCCGGACGGCGCGCTCGTCTCGACCGCCTCCGACGACGGAACCGCCCGGCTCTGGGACGCGCGGACCGGAGCGCAGCTCGCGATTCTCGAGGGCGCGCAGGACTGGTGCGATCACGCGCCGTTCTCGCCCGACGGGCGCCAGCTCGTCGTCTCGTCGATGGACGGACGCGCGCGGATCTTCTCGATTCCCGACGGCCGGCTCGTGCGCGTGCTGGCCGACCATGGCGGGCCGGTGAAGGCGGTGGGCTGGAGCCGCGACGGTCGCCGCATCTGCACCGCGAGCTACGACCACCGCCTGCGCGAGTTCGACGCGAGCTCCGGCGCGCGGCTCCGCGAGGTCTCGAACGCGTGGATGTGGACCCGCACCATCACGGAGATCGGCGCCGGCCGCGGCTGGGTCACCGGCTCGTTCGACGGCGCGCCGTTGGTGTGGGGCGCCGACGGAACCGCGCGCGCGCTCGCGGTCGCGCCCACGCACGGCGCGGGCGGCGCGGAGGTCTCGCCCGACGAGCGGCTGGTCGCCGTTCCCGCCGACGACGGCTGGACCCGCGTGTACCGGATCGCGGACGGCGTTCGCGTCGCCTCGCTTCGCGGCCACGACGGGCCGCCGATCTGCGCGGCCTTCTCGCCCGACGGCCGCAGGCTCGCCACCGGCTCCTGGGACGACTCCGTCGCGATCCACGACACCGCGAGCTTCGAGCTGGTGACGCGGATCCGCGGCATCAACGACGTGATCTGCGCGCTCGCGTTCTCGCAGAGCGGACGCGAGCTCGTGACCGCGCACTACTCGGGGGCGCTGGTCCGCTGGGACGCGACCAGCGGCCAGATCCTGAACGTGCTCGGCGCGCACCACGGCTCGGCGAAGGGGCTCTGCCGCGGCCCTGCGGGAACCTACCTGAGCGGCGGGCGCGACGGCGAGATCCTGCGCAGCGGCGGCGCGGGCGCAGCTTCGCGCTGGCCGGTCGCGCGCACGATCGTGAACGACGTCGCGCTCGACCCGAGCGGTCGGCGCGTCGCGAGCGCGTCCCGCGACCACGGCGTGCGCGTGCACGACGCCGAGAGCGGCGCCGTGATCGCCCGCTACGACGCTCACCCGTGCTCGGTCAAGACCGTGACCTGGTCGCACGACGGCGCGCGCGTGGCGGCGGGCTACTACGACGGCAGCATTCTGCTCTGGGAGCCGGAGCTCGGCACCGCGAAGATCGTCTCGCCGGTGCAGGGCCATTCGGTCAGCCAGGTGAGCTTCCTGCGCGACGGAAGGCTCGTGATCTCGTCCTGGAATCCCGAAGGCCAGGTGGTTCTGACCGATGCCGACGGCAACGTGCGCGAGATCGTCGGCGGAGCGGACGCTGCGGAAGTCGCGGCGTAGGGCTCCGCTCAGTCGTCCACATCCTCTCCGCCCCGCGCGATGTTCTCGAGCGCGGGTCGGTCGAGGATCCGCACCCAGCCCACGCCGCCTTCGATCCAGCGGGCCTTCTCGAAGCGGCGCAGCACCCGAATGGCGGTCTCGACCGTCGTGCCGGCCGACTCGCCGAGCACCCGCCGGGTGGTCTCGATGCGCTCGTCGTCGGCCGAGTCGAGCAGCGTGCGCGCCATCCGGGCAGCGACGCTGTCGTGCGCGAAGGAGCAGAGGCGGTCGTGCGCGCGCTGCAGCCTTCCCGCGACGATCGCGAGCAGCGCGCGGCTCACCTCGGGATCCTTCGCCATGAGCGAGACCACCACCCTGCGCGGCACGCACCACGCCTCGCAGGCGGTGATCGCCTGCGCGCTCTCCGTGTAGACCGCGTCGGCGCGAAGCGCGGCCATTCCGAACGGGTCGCCGGCGTGCAGGGTCTCGAGCGTGATCACGCGGCCCGATGCGCTCGCCTTCAGCGTTCGGACCTCCCCGCTGCGCACGGTCCAGAAGCGCTCGGCAGGCTCGCTCTCGTGGTACAGGTAGCGGCCCTCCTCGAACTTCCGGGGCTTCAAGAACGGCCGGAGCTGCTCGATCCAGGGCCGGAAGATCTTGTAGAGGGCGGTCTTCTCCAGCGGGGTCGGCTTCATTTCGCGTCCCAGCCCCTGATCGGTCCGCGAGAAGTGTTGGCTATGACTGGCGTCATACGATGACCGGGCGCATCGTGCCCATACTGCCGATCGAATGGCAACTAAGGGCGCGCAAGGGCTCGCAGCCCTGGACGGCTTCGAACGCTGGTGGGAGGAGCACAGCGACCTCGACCACCTGGTCGCGGCGCTCGAGGAGTCGCTGAGCGGCGGCCGGATCGCGGTGAGCCGCAGGGCGGTGGAGGAGCTCGCGGGCGCGCTGGAGACCCACTTCGACCTCGAGGAGCGGGTCTACTTCCCGCTGGTCGAGCGCTTCTCTCCCGAACACTGCACGCGCGTGCGCGCGGCGCGCGTCGCGCACGCGCAGGTGTCGGAGACGCTGCAGAGCCTGTGCGACCTGATCGAACGCGGCGAAACCCTGAAGGCCTGCCGCGTCCTCGCGGTTCTGCTCGACCGCTTCCGCACCCACGAGATCGAAGACGCGCGTCTGATCGCCGACCTCGAGCGCGGCCGGGTCTCCTAGGGTCCGCGCCGCTCGCTGCGCGCGCGCTCGTCGTAGGCGCGCATGCTCGCATTCGCCTGTTCGAGCTCCGCGTCGATGCGCTCGCCGAGGCCGCGCTCGTGCAGCAGCGCGCGCAGCCGCTCCAGGAACCCGCCCTGCGAGAGATCGGGCCGGAAGAGCTCGGCAGGAAGACCGGCCGAGGTCGGCCAGTACTCGTAGTGGATCCGGTTCTCGAACCCGTCCGCGACGTGCACGAGCGCGACTTCGCGGGGCAGCTCGCGGTCGCCCACCCGGACCGCATCGACGAGCTCGTAGCGCTTGAGCGGGCCTCCGCCCGGACCGCGGTAGTCGATGCGCTCGACGAGCTCTCGCTTCTCGTCCACGTCGACGAGCAGCGCGCCGTAACCGAGGCGATCGGCGAGCTCCGGCGTGGCGGGGCACGCGATGACGCGCACGCCGCGCTCGCCTACGCGTCCGCCCGCGCGGAAGGTGTATTTCGCGGTCGCGATGTACTCGCGCGCGTCCTCGTAGGAGAGTGCCGAGCCGGGCACGACCGCGCGCTCGACGCGGCCTTCGAGCTTGCGGAAGCTCTCGAATGCGCGCAGGTAGAACCAGGTTCCGTCGGCTTGCTCCGCGCCGGCGAAGTCCTGGATCAGAAGCGACGTGCCGGCCATCCGCCCCGGGCCGGAGAACACGAACAGGATCCAGGTCTCATCGGGGTCGCCGTTCACCGCGCCCCAGAGCGTCTTCGCAGAGAGCCCCGCTCCGAGGCTGCTCGCGAGCCGGCTTCCCTCGGGGTAGACGGTCTCGATCCGAATGTGCTCGATTCGCGCCTGGCCGCGCCGCGCCCGCTCCAGGCGCGCCATCAGCGCCGTGGCCTCGGCGTCGGGCGCGCCTGCGCAGGGCAGCTCCGCGGCGCTCGATGGCTGTGCGAGCGCGCCGGCGAGCAGGAGGCTGGCGACCCCGATCGCGGTCGAGCGCGATCCCGGGCGAAGCAGGAGCGGGAGCAGCAGGAGCGTGGCGAGGTGGCAGGCGATCACCGCGCCGGCGAGAAGCAGCCCGAGGCTGTGATTCGGCTTCAGGCTCGACGTGATCAGAACGCTGAAGCCGGCGGCCAGGACCAGGGAGTTCCAGAGCAGGCCGTTGCCCGTCTTCTCGAACGTCCCCCGGATCGCGGCGGCGAACCCGGCGCCCTCGCGCAGCTCCAGTTCGTAGCGGTGGATGAAGTGGATGCCAAAGTCGACGCCCACGCCGACCGCCAGGCTCGCGAACATGCTGGTCGCGATGCCGAGCTCGATTCCGGCAAGTCCCATCCAGCCGAACAGGCCCAGGCTCGCCGCGCAGACGGGGACCACGGCGAGAAGCGCCGAGAGGCGCCGCGCGACGGCGAGCAGCAGCAGCGCGACGGTGATCAGGCTCCACGCGATCGAGCGCAGCTGGTTGTAGACGATCGCCTCGACCAGGGCCGAGCTGACCGCGAGGTCTCCGCCCAGGTGGTGACGCACACCGGTGTCGGATAGCTCGGTCGCCAGCTCGCGCTCGAGCCGGTCCAGGAGCTCTCGGGCCTGCGCGTAGTCGGGGCTTCGCACGTAGAGGCGCACGCGCGCTGCGGTGTCGGTCAGCGAATGGGCGAGGCCGCTGGCCTCGGAGAGCTCCGCGAGCGTGAACAGATCCCAGAGCTGGCCCGCCGGCAGGGCCGAGAGCGGCTTCGCCACCCCCATCGGCCCGGCCAGTTCCTCGAGCACCGAGAGCTCGCTCTCACAGCCGCCGACGTGGGGGGCGTGTGCGGCAAGCTGGCAGACCCGCTCGACCAGCGCGACGCCGGGCGGGTCGCGGAAGAGCCCGGGCTCGCCCTCGAGCACGACGTCCAGCCGATAGGTCCCCCAGAACGATTCGTTGATCCGCCGATCCGCCCGCACCAGATCGGTGTCCGGGTCGAAGTTCTCCACCCACGAGTCACTGACTCGAAGCGAGAAGACGCCCGGCAGGACGAGAAGCAGCGCTGCGGTCGCGAGCGCGAAGCACGCTCCCGGGCGCCGGGCCGCGCTGGCGCCGATCCGGCTCTGCCAGGCCGCGGCGACGGGCCGCCGCGCACGCAGCAGAAGTCGCTCGGGCAGGAGCGAGATCAGAGCGGGAATCGCGCTGAAGCTCAGACACATCGCGAGCAGGATGCCGAACGAGGCGAAGAGCCCGAACCCGCGCAGCGGTCCGATCGACGTGCTGGTGAAGGAGAGGAAGCCGAGCGCCGTGGTCACGGAGGTGAGCACGATCGGGCGGCCGATCTCTGCGAGCACGGCCTCGACCCGCGCGCGCCGCGAGTCGCTCGCGGGGCGGGCGGCGAGGCGTTCGAGCAGGTGCACCTCGTCGGTGATGCAGGTCGCCATCAACACGACGGGAAGGATGGTCGACACCAGCGAGATCGGCGCCCCGGCCCAGCCCATCGCGCCGAAGGTCGCGATCAGCACGACGCCGGTCTTGGCCAGCGGCAGCAGCACGCCACCGACGCTGCCGAGCATCGCGAAGAGCAGCGCCGCGATCGCGACGATCATCAGCGGGACCAGCCGCGCCAGATCCGAGAGCACCTGCTCGCCGAGGCCGGTCTCCGCCACGAGCGGCCCGCCGAGCAGAAGCTCGAAGTCGGCATCGTCCGCTGCGGCGACGAACGCCGACAGGCTCGCGACCGCCGCTTCGACGCTCGTGGCTTCGGAGAGCGGCAGCACGAAGAGGGCGCTCTTCCCGTCGCGCGCGAGAAGCAGCCCGTCGACGAGCGAACGAGCGCGGAGCTCCGCGAGCAGGGTCGCGAACTCTTCGGGATCGTCGGGGATGCGGTCGAGGCTCCTTCCCACGTCGATCTGTTCGGAGTCGCGCCCCAGGCGCGGCAGGCCCGCGATCGAGACGATTCCGCCCGGCTGCAGCACGTCCTGGCCCTCGAGCCGTGCGTGCAGCTCGCGCAGGTAGCGAAATCCGTCCTTCGTTGCGAGTGACTTCCCGCCGGGGCGAGCGTCGACCAGAAGCAGGACCGTGCGCGGATCGCGAAAGCGCAGCCGGTCCTCGACGTCGCGGCGCACGACCGGGTGCCCGTCGGGGAGGAGCGCCTCGCCGTCGGTGCGCAGCTCCAGTCGCAATCCGCCCGCGCCGACCGAGAGCGTCACGAGGGCGCAGACGAGAAGCGTGGCGCGAGGCCAGTCGAGCGCTGTCTTCGAGATCCAACGCATCGGTTCGGATCACGGCCCCGTGAAGGGCCGGAGCGCCTCGCGCAGTGACTCGGGCCAGGGCTCCGGCTCGACCCTTCCGTCGCGCCGCCGCATGCAGGCCAGATCCTGCTCTCCGCGCGCAGCCAGCTCATCTCCGGAGTCGGAGGCGCGGAGGTACTCGAAGACCAGGCTCATGCGGTGGGGCGAGAGGCTCGCCAGCCGCATGCGGATCACGATCTCGTCGAAGGCCGCGAGCTCCAGGTAGTACTCGCAGCTCACGCGGAGAGTGACGAGCGCCAGGCCATCCTGGATGAGATCGAGGATCTCGGGGGCATGTTCGCGCAGGAACAGCTCCCGTACACGCCCCTGCCAGCGAACGTGGTTGGCGTAGTACACGTTGCCGACCAGGTTGGTCTCCTCGAAGCCGACCACGTGGCGGTGCTCAAACGCCCGCATCGCCGCTCCGCAGCAGAAGCGTCGCGACCAGCGGCCGGTCCACGCCCGCCAAGCGGGCCGAGAGGGAGAGCGCGGCGAGGCGCCCGACACGCAAGCGCAGCGCGGCGCCGTCGAGCGGGCCGGCGAACGCGATCGGCGTCTCGCGTTCGAGCCCGAGCTTGCGCGCGCACTCGAGCGCTCCCCAGACGCGGGTGGCGCTGGCGTCGAACGACTCACCGGTCGCGCTCGCGAGCTGCTGCGCGGCGTCGAAGCGATTCGCGCCCAGCATGTCGCGCCAGATCTCCTCTCGACGCGAAACGACGACCTCGACGTCGCAAGCCGGATCGAGCTCCGCGCAGACCGCGAGCGTGTGACCCGCCGAGTGACTCGCGCTGACCGCGCCCGCGCCGTCGAGCTCCGGTCTCCCGTCGGGCCGGCGGCGCAGCTGCGCGGGCGCGCCGCGAGCGGCAGCCAGCGCTCGTGCGCTCGCGTCCGTGCTCGCGTCGGGCAGGAACGCGGCGCGCAGGCGCGATCCCGGCCAGAGGGCCGCGGCGAGCTCCTCGAGCCGTGGTGCGAGGAGCGGCGCGGGCCAGGTCGCGCGTCGTGCGGCGCCGGAGACCTCTTGCAGCACCAGCCCCTCCCAGCGCTCCAGGATCGCGCCATCCGGAGCGGCGATGTCGAGGTCGTACTCGTAGCGGCCTGCGCCCCGGCTGCGCTCGATCGCGCGCAGACGAAGCGATGTGTGGCCGCCCAGCCGACCGGCGCTGATGCGACGCACCGCGACCGGCAGCAGGTCCCGGTCGGGTACACAGGCCTGGATCGCGTGGATCGCAGCGTCGCGCGCGCCCGCATCGCCCAGGCAGAGCCGAGCCGGCTGGAATGCTCCGAAGAACGGCTCCTCTCGGCAGGCGATGTCCGCCAGGCAGCCGTCGAAGTGCAGCTCGTGGTAGCGCAGCACGCGCGCGAAGCGGCCGCGGTGGAAGAACAGCTCGCCGTAGAGCGACGCGGCGTCCTCGAGCGCGGCCGGTACGCCTGGCGCAGGCGCAGGCACGAGTCCCGCGCGGTCCGGCTCCGCTCGGCCCGCCAGTCGCACCTCGGCCGACATGTGATCGAGCTGGAAGCCGCTTGCGTCCGTCCGCAGCGCGAGTCGGATCGCGCCGTCCTCCGAGGACTCCGACGCGAGCGCGGCGATGCGAAGCGTCCGCTTGCGCTCGGTCGGAAGCACGACCGGGTGCTCGAAGCGGACGTTCTCGAAGCTCGGCAGGCACTCGTCGCTGGCGAGCGCGAGTGCGACCTGCGCGAAGGCCTCGAGGCCCAGCACGCCGGGAAGGATCGGCTCTCCGCGGTAGACGTGATCGGCGAGGTACGGATCCGATTCGAGCGAGAGCTCCACATCCGAGACGAGCTCGACGCGCGGGGTGTGCTCGCGGATGCGCTCGAGGAAGCGCGCGACGGGGAGCTCCTGCTCGACGGGAGCGAGCGTGGGCGGGTGTCCGAAACGTCCCGAGACGACGACGCGCACCGGCGTCTCGCGGCAGCGCAAGAGCCGCTCGAGCCAGGCGATTCCCGAATCGGGCGTGATCGCCGAGATGTTCTTCGCGGCCAGACTCTCGACCCGCCCGAGCCGCTCGCCCATTCCCACCCCGGACCAGATCGACCACGCGAGCGCCAGGCAGCGCGTCCGCGGGTGCTCGGCGGCGAACGCCTCGATGCGGCGGGTCAGCAGCTCGTTCGCGAGCGCGTAGTGCGCCTCGCCCGGCAGCCCGAGCTCCGCGATGATCGAGCCGAAGCCGACCAGGCAGCGCAGCCGGGTCGGGTCCAGCCGTGCGAGCAGGTTCTCGAGCCCGAGAAGCTTCGGGGCCAGCGTCTGCTCGAACTCGTCGAGCTCGAGCGTCGCGAGCCCCTCGGGTCGGTTCAGCCCGGCGGCGTGGAGCAGCCCGCTCACGCGCCCGACTCGCGCCTCGATCTCGCTCACGGCGGCGCCGACCGCGGTCGGATCGCAGACGTCGGCCGGCGCATACGCGACGCGGATGCCGGCGGCCTCGATTCGTGAGAGGTTCTCGCGAAGCGAGGCGTCACTGTCCGGTGTCGATCGCCCGATCAGCCCGAGCGCGCAGCCGCTCTCGCGCGCGAGCGCGAGCGCGCATTCGGCACCGATGCCCTTGCCGCCGCCGCTCACGAGCAGGACGTCCTGCGGGCCGAGTGGAAGCGCGGCGGCGGCGCCGGCATCGAGCGCGAGCGGCCGCAGGCGCCGCTCGAAGCGACCTCCGCCCGTGTCGAAGCGCATCTCGGCGTACCCGGAGGCGGCGCGGACCTCGGCCAGCACCCAGCGAACCGCGTCTTGCGGCGTGGCCTCGGGAACCTCGATCACACGGCTTGCGAGCGAGTGCGCCTCCTGGTGGAGCGTGCGAGCGAGCGCTGCCGATGCATCGCCGTGGTGGACCAGCACGAAGTGCCGAGCGTCCAGTCGTTCGAGCGCGGCGCGCGCGGCCTCGAGCAGTCGCGGCAGCCACTCCGCGATCGCTCGCCTCGCGGGAAAATGGACCAGCACGCCGTCGCATCCCGCGTCGTTCTCGAGCGCCGCCGCGAGCTCGCGTCCGAACACGTCGTCGGGCTCGAGGAAGCTTGGCCAGCGCCACGGACCGGCGCGCCGCGCGCCGAGCGCGGCGTCGCGCGCCCTGGGGCGCGGAACGGTGACGACCTCGAAGGCGCGCACCCAGGCGTCCACGCCTGCGACGAGCGAGTCCGACGCGAGCACGCGCGCTTCGGACTCGATCGCCGCCGCGAGCTCCGCGAGCGTCGCGTCGGCGAACTCGTTCGGCGCGACGAGCGGCGGGCGCGAGAGCGCGCGAGCGGCCCGTGCGGCGAGCTCGCTCACCGCGATCGAGGACAGGTGCAGGTCGCTGAGGAACCGGTCGTCGCGGCCGATCGCGGCGACCGGAAGCTCGCAGCGCGCGGCGACCAGATCGCGGAGCACGTCGAGCGCGCTGATCCCCGCGACGGGTTCGGCGGGGGAGGGGCCGCCGGGGGCCGGCCGCGGGTCGACCGCTGCGGGCGAGTCGCGCTCGGCGGAGCAGGGGTTCGCGAAGAAGCGGAGCTCGCGCGCCGGATCGAAGGGCTTGGTGAGGCGATGGGCGAAGAGCCTCGAAGCGTCGATCCGGGCGCCGAGCGCAAACGCCGCAGCGAGTGCGCCGAGCAGGCCGCGAAACGCCGGGCCGCCGCAGTCGACGCTGATCACGGGCACGACGCCGATCTCGCTCGCGAGCGAGCCGAGCATCCGCCCCGGGCCAGATTCGATCCACAGATCGAGCCCTTCGCCCGCGCGCGTGACGGCGCGATCGAACCGCACCGGCTCGGTCAGCTGAAGCACCAGGTGCTGACGCAGATCCGTGTCGGGCTCGATCGCGACGCCGGTGCGCGTCGAGACGATCCGCCGCTGCGGGGCGTCGAGCGGCAGCGCGGCGAGCTTCTTCGCCAGGGCCGGCGCACAAGCCGCCACGTGGGGCGAGTGGAACGCGTGCGAGACCGCGAGTCGGGTCCCTCCGATGCGCCGAGCGGCCGCGATCTCGAGCACGCGCTGCACCGCATCTTCGTCGCCCGCGATCACCGTCCGCGCCGGTCCGTTCGCGGCCGCGATCACGCAAGGCTCCGACGCGATCAGCCGCCGCGCCTCGTCCTCGCCGACGGCCAGGCTCGCCATCGCGCCGTCTTCGCGGCCGAGCTGCGCCATGATCCGCCCGCGCACACTCGCGAGCTCCACGGCCGCGCCCGGCGAGAGTGCTCCGCTCCACGCGAGCGCCGCGATTTCGCCCAGGCTGTGGCCCACCGCGACGTCGGCCTCGACGCCGAGCCGCTCGAGAAGCAGCGCGCTCGCCAGGCTCGACGCGACGATCGCGGGCTGCGCGAGCGCGGTGTCGACGATCTCGCCGCGCGCGGCGAAGCCGGCCTCGTGCGCAGGAGCGATCGCGGAAGCGTGCAGCGCGGCCAGCGGATCTCCGTCGAGAAAGGCGCCTAGCGCCCCCAGACCCGGGTACACCGGCGCGCCCTGCCCGGGAAACAACAAGCCGATCCTCGGCTCGAAGACGCCGACGCCGAGGAACACGCCGCGCTCCGGCTCGATCGATCGCACGTCCGAGTCCGACGGCACGGCGTCGATCCGCGCGAGCAGGAGCTCGAGGCGGGCATGCAGCTCTTCGGGGCGCGCGGCGACGAGCGCGGCGCGCACCGGAGCGATCTCCGCTCCGGCCGCGACCTCGGCCGCCAGACGCGCGGCGAGATCGCCGAGCTCCGCAAACGATATGCGGCGCGCGAGCGGCAGCAGCGCCTGCACGCGGGCGCGCAGCGCCGCGAGCGACTCCGCCGCGATCAGACACAGCTCGGTGTCCTGCGGCGTTCGCGCGAGCGTTCGCTCGCTTCGCGACAGCCCGTCGCGCCTGCGGCTCGCCGGCGAGTCGAGCACGACGTGGGTGTTGATTCCGCCGAAGCCCATCGAGCTCACGCCGGCTCGCAGCGGCCGATCCTGCGGCCAGGGCGCGAGCTCCGACGGCACGCGCAGAGGCGCGCCATCGTCGACCAGCTCGTGCGGCGTTCCGAAGCCGGGCATCGGCGGCAGGAGCTGGCGCTGCAGCGCGAGCGTCGCCTTGATCAGGCCGGCCGCGCCCGACGCGGCCTTGGTGTGGCCGATGTTCGCCTTGATCGAGCCGATCGCCGCAGGCTGGTCGCCGCTGGCGCCGTGCTCGCGCAGAAGCTGCGTGAGCGCCGCGAGCTCCGTCGCGTCGCCGACCTCGGTGCCGGTGCCGTGGCCCTCGAAGCAGGCGACCGTCTCCGGACCGAAGCCCGCGCTCGCGTAGGCGCGGCGAAGCGCGAGGAGCTGACCCGGAAGCTCCGGACGCGAGATCCCGCCGGCGCCGTCGGAAGAGATTCCCCAGCCGCGAATCCGCGCGTAGACGCGCAGACCACGCTCCACCGCGTCCGGCTCGCGCATCAGCACCAGCAGCCCGCAGCCCTCGCCGGGCCAGAATCCCTGCGGGCGGCGGTCGTAGACCCGCATCTCGTCGCGCGCGAGCGCGCCGGCGCGGGCGAAGCCGACCAGCTCGAATGGATCGAGGCTCAGGTCGACGCCGCCCGCGATCGCCACGTCGAGATCGCGCGCCTCGAGCGATGCGCACGCGTTCGCGACGGCGAGCAGGCGCCGTCGACGGTGAAGCCGCCCCCCTTCAGGTCGAAGAAATTGCAGATCCGACCTGCGATCGTGTTGGCGAGCCCGCCGGCGAGACTCTCGTCTCCGAAGGGCTCGAAGGGCGCCTTGTAGCGCGACTCGATCTCGGCGATCCGCTGCTTGCGCGCGGGCGCTTCGGGAATCAGATCGGCGAGGGCCGCGCCGAGCACGCGCTCCACGTAGGGCCAGCGCAGCCGAAGCGCCTGCGCGCGAGAGAACTCGCCCGTCAGGGTGTTGCCGAGCACCACGCCGGTCCGCTCGCGCGGGAGACCGTCGCCGTCGGGAAAGCCCGCGTCGCGCAGCGCCCGCTCGGCCACGTCCAGCGCGAGCCAGTGGGTGAGATCCGCCGAGCGGTAGGTGCTGCGGACGATCCTGAAGCGCAGCCGGTCGAACTCGTAGCCTTCGATCGTCGCGGCCTGCGTGACGTAGGTGCGGTCGACGTCGCCCGCGTCGATCGATCCGTAATCCGCGAGCGAGAGCCTCTCCTCGGGAATCCGCCGGAACGCGCGCCGCCCCGCAGCGACGTTGTCGAAGAGCTCGTCCGCCGAGCTCGCGTCGGGGTAGTGGCACGCCAAGCCCACGATCGCGACGGGCGTGCGCACGTCTCAGACCGACCGCGGACCGGCTCTGCCCAGGAGAGATGCGGCCACGTGCCAGCCGCCGCGAATCCCGCAGACGATCACGAGCGAGAAGAACAGCCCGAACACCACGTGCCAGGCCATCAGCAGCCCGTAAGTCGCGGCCACGCCGAGCCCGAACAGGATCTGGTTGCGCTTCGAGGTCGGCGTCGTCGGCGGGTCGGTGACCATGTAGAAGGTGAAGAGGAGGAATGCGAGGCCGGTCATCGGCCCGAGCGCGGGAACGAGCGCGGCGCCCAGCAGCCAGTGCCGCAGCCACGCCTGCGCGGCGAAGCCGCCGAGCCAGGCGAGCAGCAGCGGCAGCCGGCGCGTGAAGCGCGCGTTGATGAAGCTTCCGGTCGTGACGACGAGAAGCGGGAACGCCCAGTCCCACGGCCCCGCGATGTTCTCGGTGAACTGGTACGGCGGCGCGATGCCGACCCATGGGAACAGGAAGAGCGTGGTCGCGATCCCCAGGTTCGAGGGGTTCATGAAGTGGCGCGTGCGCCCGTCGATCTCGACGCGGAACGCCAGCTTCGAGCCGATCGCGAGCGTCGTGGCGAAGACCACCGGCATCAGGTGTTCGTTGGGGTAGAGCAGCATCGACACCGCGAGCGACGAGATGTGCGCGGAGAGCAGGAAGTCGACGAAGCCGCCGAAGGAGCCGGTGAGATAGCGGGGCTTGGTTCTCCGCGCGCGCGCGTCGATCGTCTCGAGCAGGAGCTCGACGGTGTAGCCGGTCGCCAGCGCCGCCAGCGGGTGCGCCCAGGAGGTCTCGAAGCCGAGGAAGACGTGGCCGACGACGTTCAGCAGCGTGATCGCGAAGGCGAAGCGCCGCAGACCCCCGAGCCGCGCCTGCTGGCCCCAGTCGATCGCGCCGACCCCGATCGGTGTCGGTGCCGACGGCCCGGGCGGCGCGGTCGGACGGAAGCCGCCGACGTCCGAGACGGCCGAGGTCACTGCACGCCTCCCGCGCGTTCGTCGTGCGCGGCCGCGCCGACCAGCCAGTCGGGGTCCGGCGCGTCCGGCAACACCACGGTGTGCCAGCCCGAAGCGAGATCGAGCTCGACCTGCGCGGGCCGTCCGAAGCGGTCGCGGTAGCGCACGAGGACGCGGCTCGATCGGTCTCCCGCGTCGCCGAGCCCGAAGTGGAGCTCCGGGCTGCGCACGCCCGAGTGGCCGTTTCCGCCGTCGACCTGGCCGACCAGGACGCGCCCGTCCGCGCGGCGCACGGTCGCCGCGGCGCCGATCGCGGGCCAGCTCGCGCCGTCCGGGTGTCCGCTGCGCACGCGGACCTCTTTCGCCGCGCCGCCCACGGGGTGGGCGAGGTGCAGGCCCAGGAAGGCGTTCGCCGCTCCGGAGCGCTCGTTGCGATAGAAGACCGACGGCTCCCACTGGTTCGCGACCGCGAAGTCGAGGTCGCCGTCGCCGTCGACGTCCGCGGTGGCGATGCCGCGCGAGACTTGCGGCTGATCGATGCCGAGCTCCGCCGACAGGTCGTAGTAGCGTCCGTCGCTGGCGCGCGCGTAGAACGGGTTCGGAGCGTGACCGGAGAGATCGTCGCCCGCCTGGAAGCGCGGCCAGGTTCCCGCGAGCGCCAGCAGCTCGTCGTTCGCGGTCGCGAGCTCCTGCAGCTCGGGCCAGCGGTTGGTGTCACCCTTCGCGAAGCCTGTGGCCTGCACGGCCTCGGGCACGCCGTCGTTGTCGAAGTCGCCAAAGCGCGTGTCCCAGCCCCAGCTGCTGCGCGCGACGCCGAGCGCATCGCCCTGGTCGGAGTAGGGCGCGACGCCCGTGCCCGGGCTGCCCCATTCGCCGTCGCTCACGAACAGAAAGTGGCTCTCGAGCAGCGCGTAGTCGTCGGCGATGTTGCTGATGAAGAAGTCGAGTCGACCGTCGCCGTTCACGTCGGCGAAGTCCACGCCCATTCCCTTGAACGAGTCGCGTCCGAGAACGCGAGAGCGCGGTGTGTCGAGCCCGCGCTTGCCTTCTACCAGCTCGAAGCGCGGTCGGCCCGCGCGTGAGGCGTTGCGGTACAGGCGATCCGGTCCGAAGTCGTTGGCGAAGTACAGCTCGGGCCGCAGGTCGCCGTCGAGGTCGGCGGCTCCGATCGCGAGCGTCCACGCGTGCAGCGAGAGCTCGTCGAAGACTCCAGCGACTTCCCGGTACGCCACGCGCGGCTCGCGACTCGTGCCCGAATCCTTCGCCGACCACAGGAAGACGCGGTTCTTGCCCCCGTTGTAGGCGCGCGACATGGAGTGCTGCATCGAATCGGGCTCGGTCGCGCCTGCGTCCAGGATTCGCGCGCCGTCCTGGAAGTAGTTGCCGATCAGCAGGTCCGCGTGGCCGTCGCCGTCGATGTCGGCGAACGTGGCGGCGTTGGTGTACCAGCGCTCGCCGCTGCGGCTGAGCTCGAGCGGGACGTAGCCCGCGGCGCTCGGCTTCTCGCCGGGGGCGGCGCGGGACAGGAACGAGATCGGCGTGCGGCCCCAGTAGTACACGAACAGATCCGTTCGGCCGTCCTCGTTGAAGTCGCCAGGCACGCAGCCCATCGGCGCCATCGTGGCGGCGTCGTATGGCAGCGAGCCAGCCGAGAGCGCGGTGATCGGGTAGCGGGCGCCGCTTCCCGGCACCGGCGCGATCGTGACTCGGTCCGTGCGCGGGTCGACCTGACACACGTCGTTCGCGAGGCCGTCGCCATCGATGTCCGCGAGCGCGACGGCCGCGCCGACCGCGGAGATCCAGCCGGAGTGGCGCTCCAGGCTCGGGTTCACGCTGCGCCGGGTCTGGTGGGGGCCTTCGGACCACTCCTCGAGCGCGACCGGTGCGAAGTGGAAGCGCGAGGCGAGCGCGGATCGCTCGTCGGCGCCGAGCTCGGGCAGGCCGACGGCGGAGCCGACCGCAGCGATCAGCGCGATCGCCGCGAGCTTGGCCGCGTGACGCCGATGGGCGGGCAGCCGATCCGTCACGACCCGGCCCCGACACCGGCGGGGAAGCCGCGCTCGAGTGTCTCGCGGATTCCGCGACGCCAGCCCTCGAACCCCGTCTCGTCACCGGCGCGGCGAGGTACCGCTTCGACCCGAGCGAGCTCGCTGTGACAGAGCTTGGCCGCGAGCTCGACGGAGCTGCCGGCGATCCGCTCGACCGCGCGCCGCGTGTGCTCCGCGGGAATAACTGCACGCAGCCGCGCCTCGGCGGCAAAGGCCGCTCCCTGGGCCATGGCGCCGCGCTGCGCGCCCGCGCGCCGAACGAGCCGCTCGACCGCCTCGTCGTCCACGCCGCCCGCGTACGAGCAGGCGAGGCCGATGCCGCTCCAGAGATCGGCGCGACGTTCGACCGGAAAGCCCGCGACGCAGGCGGCGACGGCGTCGGGGTCCGCGCAGCAGACGAACCAGAGGCTGCGGCCGAGGCCGCAGTCGAAGACGCGCAGCGCTGCACCGCGCAGACCGTGCGGCTGCTCGTGTCGCGCGACGGTCCTCTCGGTGTGGAAGAAGCCCTCGTGGAAGCCGTACCCGTCCAGCGCCAGCCAGCCGACCACGGGATCGAGCGAGCGAAGCAGCGGCTCCACCCGCCGCCGCAGCCGCGCCCACGCCCAGCCCGCGCCGATCAGAACCATGTACGTGTGTGGCTCGCCGGGGCCAGCGAGAAAGGACTGCAGGCGATCGCGCCGCCACGGAGTCACGCGGTCCAGAAGCTCGAGCGCCATTCCCGCGCCCTCGTAAGCGAAGCCGCGCCGCTCGGCCGGGATCCGATCGAGCTCGAGCGCGAGTCGCCCCGCCTCGGGCTGTGCCAGCGCCAGCCGATACCCGGCGACGAAGGTCCGAGCCACGCCTTCGAGTCGCGCCGCCGCGGTCGGCTCGCGGACCGCGAAGCCGCGCCGTGCGAACTCGACCTCGCGGGTGTCGATCCCGAAGAGGTGACTCCGGATTCGTGAGGAGATCTGCAGCAAGACAGCATCCATCGCTTCGGCGACCCGCTCCGAGACAGCCGCCCGAGTGTCCCACCATCGAGCCGCCGTGTATACCGGCGTCCGATCACGGGTCCCCAGGGACGGCGCTCTCCCCCGGGGCAGTCACCCCGGGGGAGGAGGAGATCGCTCCAGCTACGCGGAAGCCGCCTTTCGCCGGAGCCGCGGGATGAACAGCGCCGCCCCCGCGAGCAGGATCAACCCGACCAGCGTCAGGCTCGGCTTGGGAACGGCCGGCACCGCGGAGGTGCTCCCGGTCTCCATCCGGATCGTCCCGGTCGTGCTGCCCGAGGAGCCGGCGAGCGGCCCGCCCGGCGCGCCGATGAAGTCGATCCGGTAGGTGATGTCGAAGAAGCTGTCGACCTCGTATTTGCCGCTCGGCCGCAGCGTGAGCGTCGTGTGACCGGGGCTCGGCATGCCATGGAACTGCCCGCCCGTGATCCGAAGCAGGTCGAAGTCCGGGTCGCCCGGCGGGAGCTGCCCCTGGAGGAACATCATCGCGGTGTCGAAGCTCTGGATCGGAGCCCCGGCCGTGCGCGGCGCGGCGTGGACCTCCATTTGCAGCGGCACCGAGACGATCCGGTGAAAGCCGGCCAAGTCACCCGTGCCGGTGAGCTCGAACTCCGCGGTCGTCGGGCTGCAGTCGACGGTTCCAGCCAGCGAGCCGCCGGCCGCCTCGCAGGTGCCTGGAGGCATGCTCACGGTGCACGATCCCGGCGGACTGATCGAGCCGGGCTCACGGCACATGAAGTCCTTGTGGATCGGAGCCAGCTGGATCGTCGTCCCGGGCGGCAGCCCGGCGATGATCTCGTGAACCTCGTCCGGGCTTAGATATTCACAGCCGATCGGCGGCAGCATCACCGTTCCACCGGTCGGAGTGACTTCGCACGGCCCGGCCAAGGCCAGCCCAGGGGCTCCGATCAGGCTCAGCACCCCGATCAGGACGGCCAGCCGAACTGCCGGAAGCCACTCAGTTAAATCCTCGATCCCACCCTTCCTTATTTGAATCCCCCTTCCCCAGATTCGAGAACCACGGGTCGCCGGGTGAACTACCGCACGGCCCTAACTCGTGGCGTCCTTCCTACACTACAGCGGGTCACATATCCGAGTACAGGAAATTATTTAGGGCTGGAGCTGCGGCCGGGTGGACCTTGAGACTCGCCCACCTCGATCCGGCCACGGGTGGGGCTCCGGGCTACGATCGCCAGCAGCCGTGAGCCCGCCCCGACCCCAGTCCGGTTCAGACCCGGGCGCCCCGTCCGTGGCGCCGGTCGGCTTCGTGCGCCGGATGATCCAGCTCGCCGGCCCTTACTGGAGCTGCGAGCGCAAGCGCAGGATTCGCGGAGTGACCCTGCTGCTGTTCCTGCTCACGGTCGCGCAGGTGGGGATCGCGGTCTGGGGGAACTACTGGAACCGCGCGCTCTTCGACGCGCTCGAGCAGCGCTCGGTGCGCGGCGTGCTGGTGCAGGTCGGCGTCTTCGCGCTGATCTTCGCGGCGTCGATCGGGGTCACGGCGGCGCACCTGCTCGCCAAGCGCTGGCTGCAGCTCGACTGGCGCGCCTGGCTCACCGAGCAGCTGGTCGGGCGCTGGATGCGGGACGGCCGCCACTACCGGCTGCTGTTTTCCGCGGGCGAGCACGACAACCCCGACCAGCGCATCGCCGAGGACATCCGCATCGCGACCGAGAGCGCGATCGCGCTCGCGCACACTCTGGTCTACTCGCTGCTCACGCTCGGGCTCTTCGTCGAGATCCTCTGGTCGGTCTCCGGCTCGATGACCCTGCCCGGAACCACCACGCAGGTGCCGGGCTACATGGTGCCGCTCGCGTTCCTGTACGCGGGCGTGGGCACGGCGCTGGGCTGGCTGCTCGGGCGGCCGCTCGTGCGCACCACCAACGCGCTGCAGAGCGCCGAGGCGGACTACCGCTTCGGGCTGGCTCGGGCGCGCGAGCACTCGGAGTCGATCGCGCTCATGCACGGCGAGCCGATCGAGCGCAGCGGCGCCGCGTCGCGCTTCGCTCGGATCGTCCGTGACTGGGATCGCCAGTCACTCGCCTACATGGGGATCGTCTCGTTCTCGACCGGCTACGGCGGGCTGCTGCCGGTGTTCCCGATCCTGGTCGCGGCGCCGCAGTACATCCTGGGCGCGATGTCGCTCGGCGCGCTGATGCAGGCCGCGCAGGCGTTCCAGCGCCTGACCTCCGCGCTCTCCTGGCCGGTCGACAACGTGGGAGAGATCGCGCGCTGCCGCGCGTCGGCCGACCGCGTGCGCTCGCTGTACGACGACATGCAGCGGCTCGACGCCGAGACGCGCGCGCCCACGGACCACCGCATCGCCATCGCCGAGTCCGACGGCCACCGGATCGCGTTCGAGGATCTCTGCATCGCCGACCCGTCGGGGCTGGTCCTGCTCGAGCACTTCGACGCCGAGATCCGCCGCGGCGAGCGGGTGCTCGTCGCCGGCGATCCGACCGTGACGAGCAGCCTGTTCAAGGTGATCGGCGGGCTCTGGCCGTGGGGAAGCGGGCGGGTGCGGCTTCCCGCGAGCGGCAGCAGCGTGTTCATGCCGCAGCGGCCGTTCCTGCCCGAGGGCACGCTGCGCCGCGCCCTCTGCTATCCGCGTCCGCCGGACGCGCACAGCGACGAGCGGATCCGCTACGCGCTCGAGTGCGCAGGCGTCGCCTGGCTGGCTCCGCGCCTCGACGACGCCGCGAGCTGGGAGCAGGTGCTGCCGCTGCGCGCGCAGCAGCGGCTCGGCTTCGTGCGCGTGTTTCTGCAGCGGCCGGCCTGGATCTTCATGGAAGAGGCGACCGACGCCTTCGACCCCAAGGGCGAGCGGCTGATCCTGGAGATGCTGCACCGCGAGCTGCCCGACGCGGGCGTGCTCACGATCAGCTTCCACCCCGGGCTCGAGCCGCTGCACCAGCGCAAGATCGTTCTCACGCGCCTGCGCGAGAAGAAGTACCTCTAGCCGCTCAATCGAAGCGCCGCGGCAGCCAGCCGCGCTCGACCGAGTCGCGCAGGCTCCAGGCCGGCATGGTCTCCGTGCGGTAGCTCCAGAAGAACCAGCCGTGGTAGCGCTCGAAGGCTTCGAGCTGCGCCGACGCGTAGGCGCGGAGCGCCGCGTCGAGCACGGCGGGCTCCGTCGCCGCTGTCGTCGCGGGCGCGAGCCCGAGGCTCCACTCGCCGACGATCGCGGGCAGGCCGAGCTCGGCCTGGATCGTCTCGGCCTCGTCCCGCCACAGAACCCCCGCCTTGTGCACGTGCCCGGCGAGGTCGAGCGCGATGTCCGCCGGGTCGAAGCACTGGTAGCGGTGCACGTCGAGGATCGCGTTCTCGAAGCGCGGCGGCTGCAGGAAGCCGAGATACTCGCGGTGCGAGCGGAAGCCGTCGTGGACGATCACGGCCACGTCCTCGGCGCGGCAGTGCGCGCGCACCGCGGCGTACGCGCGCAGGTACCAGCCCTTCAGAAGCTCCGTCGGCACGTCCCAGCGCGGCTCGTTCAGAAGCTCGATCGCGTGCAGCGCCGCGTGGCCGCGGTAGCGCGACGCGAGTCGCGCGAGCACGTCGACCGAGTGCGCGAGATACTCCTCGCGAGTGTGCCAGTCACACACGTCCTGGATTCCGCCGTTGTCGAAGCCGTTCTGGCAGCCCGGCGCCGCGTGCAGATCGAGCGCGACGCGAAGCCCGTGCTCCGCCGCCTGGTCGAGCGCGCGGTCGAGCACGTCGATCCCGCCCTCGACGTAGGGGTGCGGGTCGGCGCCGTAGCTCTCGTGGTACGGATACGGCGGCCCGAAGATCCAGTGCCCGAGCGGAATGCGGACCGCGTCGATGCCGATCTCGGCCAGCCAGGCGAAGTCGTCGCGCGAGACGAAGGCGTCCCAGTGCGCTCGGAGGCGCTGCGCCGCCCGTTCTCGGCCGAGCTCCGCGCAGAACGAGGTCTCGTCCCGAGCCGCGAGCCCCGCGAAGAGGCTCGGCGTCATCCACTTCTCGAGCACGAGCCAGCCGCCGAGGTTCACGCCGCGGAGACGACCCGAGCCGCGGTCTCGATTGCGCCCGGGACTCACGATCGCCTATCATGCGGCCGACGAATATGCATGTCGCCTAGCTCCAAAACGGGTTCCGCAGCTCCTCGAGGCGCGGGTGGCGGCAGCCGCTCCGGACTGCTCGACCTGGTGCGCCTGTTCGCCAGCTTCGACATCGTCGCCTATCACACGGGCGGCGCGCTCGGCGACGGCTCGATGTTCCGACTCGGCATCGGCATGGAGATCTTCCTGCTGATGAGCGGTGTGAGCGTGGGCCTGCACTCTGGCGAGCGGCCGCTCCGCCCGTTCCTGGCGGAGCGCGCCAGGCGCTATCTGACGCCCTTCGCGTTCTGGTGGGTCGTCTACGCCGCCTTGCTCAGCTTCTCCGCGCTCCGACACGAGCAGCCGGCGTTCAGCTGGTTCGAGCCGAGCATGATCTGGCGGGGCAGCTACTACCACCTCTGGTTCATGCCGGTCGCGCTCGGCGTCTGCGTCGCGGTCGAGGCGCTGCGCCTGGCCTCGCGCAACGTGCCGAGCAGGGTCTTCGTCGCCGTCGTCCTGCTGCTCTCGCCGCTGCTCTTCCACGCCGGCCCGGCGCTGCGCCCGCACGTCTCGATCGGCGTGTACGAGTGGGTCTGGGCGATTCCCGCGGTGCCGATCTCGGTGGCGTTCTGTCGGATCATCGCGCTGCCGCGGACGCCGCGCTGGCCGCTTGCGATGCTCTGCTTCGCGGGCGCGGTCGCTTTGAGCGGCCTCGCCGTCTGGTACGTCGACCGCGACACCTTCCCGCTGCGCTTCGCGGTGGGCGCGTTCCTGATCGGCCTCGGCTTCGCGGTCTCGTATCCGTCGAACGCGCTCCTGTTCCGGATCCGCACCATGACGGCCGGGATCTTCCTGTGTCACCCGCTGGTGATCCGCGGCGTGCTCCGCTTCATCGAGCCGCTTCCGATCGCGCTGATCGCGGCGATCATCTGGGTTCTCGCCGCGTGCCTGACCCTCGTGCTCCAGCGCACCCGCCTGGCGCGCTTCGCGGGCGCGCCGCCCGAGACCGCCGCGCCTGTCGCGAGGCACAAGCCGAGTCACGCTGTTTCCGCGTGACCTGCTAGCGCGAGACGCTGACCCGCACCGCCGCGATCGCGATCAGCGCCGGATCGGCCGCGGTTCCCGAGTCCGCGAGCATTCCGCCCTTCTCGGCTCGGACGGTGACGATTCCGACCGGAAGCGCCGCGCGCACGGAGTCTAGGTCGACGCGCTCGGGGTGCGGACACGCGATCGCGACGTCGACGTGGATCGAGTCCCCGCCGCCAAGATCGAGCTCGCGCAGGAAGAGCAGGCTGTTGCGGCGGATCGCGTGGTCCACGGCGCGGCGCGCCGCGGTGGTGTCGTCGCCCCCGTGCAGGTCCACGCCCATCCCGGTCTGGAGGACGTAAGGCGTCTTCTTCATCTCGAGCTCTCCTTCACGCGCAGGAATCCGCGCTCACGCGCCGCTTCGAGACAGCGGCCGATGTCGACCACGGGCGGTCCCGAGCGGGTGATGGTCATCCGCGCGACCGTCCCTTCGGGCAGAAGCAGCTCGCGCTCGCCGTCGAGCGCGAGAAGCGCGGGGCCGTGCACCTGCACCGGCGCTCCGAGCGCGAGCCGGTCCACGCGCGAGAGCGAGACGGGCCGCACCAGGCCCGGCGCGATCGCCGCGGCGACCTCGACTTCGCCCGGGCCGAACTCGAGGTGCAGGCCGAACTCGTCCGACGGCCGCACGCCCGCGATCATCCCGCCGACCGCGGACATGCCGACGGCGTCGGCCTCCGCGCGCGTCAGCACGACCTCGCGGATCCGCCCGGTCTCCCAGATCGCGCGGCCCGCCGTGAAGCCCGGCGCCATCACGACCGCGTCGATCAGCGCGATCTCGCGCACGGCCTCGGCGAGCGCGATCTCGACGAGCTTGCAGCGCGGCGCGACCTCGTCGGGATCGACCACGCCCGTCGCCAGCGCCCCGGCGGCGAGACCCGCGACCGTCCCCTCGACCATCACCGGGAACACGTTGTTCGTGCCGGTCGAGATCGGGACGAGCGGCACGTCGCGCATGCCCTTCGCGATCATCCGATTCGTGCCGTCGCCGCCCAGGCTGACGATCGCTCCCACACCGGCCTCCGCCATCGCCGCCGCGGCGAGCGAGCTGTCGCGCGCGTCGCCGCGGAAATCGCCCTGCGCGGGAACGAGCTCCACGCGCGCGTCGATCTCGTCGGCGGCGCGGCGGACCAGAGCGTGCGGGTCCGGCATGTAGACGACGCGCGCGACGCCGGCGGCCGCCGCGCCGAGCAGCGCGCGCCGGACGATGTTGACCTTCTCGTCGTTGCCGAACACCGAGGCGTGCGCCACGAGCCTCCGGATGTCCTTGCCCGAAGCGGGGTTCGCGATGATCCCGACGCTGGCGCCGTCCCGCTTCGCTCTCGCTCCGCTCATCCGTGCCATGATACCGGCCGCGCCCCGTCGGGCTTGGAGCGGGGGGGAGGAGATCCGCGTGACACTTGGCGACGAGCGGCTGATCGCGATGTACCGCGCGCTGGCGGGCAGCCGCCGGGCCGAGCAGCGGATCACGGATTTGAACAAGAAAGGGGTCCTGCGCGGTCACCACTCGGGCCTCGGACACGAGGCGATCGGCGTGGGCGTCGGCTTCGCGGTGCGGCCCGACGACTGCGTCCAGATGAGCCACCGCTCGGGAATGATGCTGGCGCACGCGCGCGGCGGGTACAGCCTGAAAGAGGCCGTGCTCAGTCAGTTCGGCCGCGCGCGGAGTCACTACGCGAACGTCGAGGGGCGGCCGCGCGTGCTCTCGATCGTGGGTCTCGTCGGCACCTGGGTCCCGATGTCGATCGGCGTCGCCATGGCCGACAAGCTGCGCGGGCGCGACACCGTCACCGTGACCTTCTTCGGCGACGGCGCCGCGAACGAGGGCGCCGTCCACGAGGCGATGAACCTGGCGGGTGCCCGGCGCCTGCCTGTCGTCTTCGTCGTCGAGAACAACGGCTTCGCGGTGAGCATGCCCACGAGCGAGGCCACCGCGGCCGAGGACTTCGCGAGCCGTGCCGCCGGCTACGGGATGCCGGGCGTCTCGGTGGACGGCCACGACGTGCTGGCCGTGCACGAAGTCGCGGAGCAGGCCGTGGCGCGCGCGCGAGCCGGCCGCGGCCCCACGCTGATCGAGGCGCGGATCACGCGCTGGGAGCCGCACGCGCACGGCATCGCCGACGTCCGTTCGGAGGGCGAGATGGCGCTGGCGCGAGAGCGCGACGGCGTGCGCAGCTTCCGCCAGGCGCTGCTCGAGCGCGGCATCCTCGACGAGAACTCCGCGCGCGCGATCGAAGCCGAGATCGACGCGGAGATCGCGGCCGCGGTCGAGGCGGGGTCGGTCGCGATCCCGGAGCGACCCGATCCGCAGCCGCTGGACCGCGACGCCGCCTTCCGCCTGGCCTACGCCGTCTGACCCGGGAGCCCATCCGATGACTCAGTCACTCTACGTCGAGGCCATCAACCGGGCGCTCCGCGAGGAGATGGAGCGCGACCCCGCGGTCCTGATGATCGGCCTCGACGTCGGGCGCCAGGGCGGGCTCTTCGGGGCCACCCGCGGGCTCTTCGACCGCTTCGGCGCCGAGCGCGTGATCGACACGCCGATCTCCGAGGCCGGCTACACCGGCGCCGCGATCGGCCTGGCGATGGAGGGGCTGCGCCCCGTCGTCGAGATGCAGTTCGCCGACTTCGTCACCGTGGCCTTCGACCAGCTCGCGACCGTCGCGGCCAAGATGCACTTCATGACGCAAGGCGCGATCCACGTCCCGTTGGTCGTGCGCATGCCGTACGGCGTGAACGTGACCGGAGAGGGCTACATGACCGGCGCCGGGCCCCACCACTCGCAGAGCCCCGAGGCCTGGTTCTGCCACATCGCCGGGCTCAAGGTGGTCATGCCCTCCACCCCCGCGGACGCGCTCGGCCTGCTCAAGGCCTCGATCCGCGACGAGAACCCGGTGATGTTCTTCGAGCAGAAGGGCCTCTACTACACCTCGCGCGCGGAGCTTCCCGAGGGCGAGCACGTGATCCCGCTCGGCAGCGGCGAGGTGAAGCGCGCCGGCCGCGACGTCACGGTGATCGCGACCGGCGCGATGGTCCAGCTCGCGCTCGCCGCCGCGGACAAGCTGCAGAGCGACGGGATCTCGGTCGAGGTCGTCGACCCGCGCACGCTCGTCCCCCTGGACCGGGAGACACTCCTTTCGAGCGCCTGCAAGACCGGCCGCGTGCTCGTGACTCACGAGGCTCCACCCCCCCCGGGCTTCGGCGCCGAGATCGCGGCCGTGATCGCCGAGGACGCCTTCCGCAGCCTGAAGGCGCCCATCCGCCGCCTCTGCGGCGCCGACATGCCCGTCCCCCCCGGCGCGATGGTCCGCGCCGCGATCCCGACCCGTGCGCGACTCGAGGACGCGATCCGCGAGCTCGCGCAGAGCTAGTCGCGCGGCATTCCGCTCGAGGGGAACCACATGCACGACGTGAAGGGAATCGGTCTGGCGCAGGTGCGCGAGGTCTACTCCGGGGCGGAGGGCGACCTCTGGGAGCTGCTGATGGGGCAGCAGATCCACATCGGCGGCATGCGCTCGTCGCTGGATCTGGCCGAGCGCGCCGGCATCGGCGCGGGCCAGCGCGGCGTCGACCTGTGCTGCTGCAGCGGCGCGGGCATGCGCTTCCTGGTGCGCTTCCGGAAGGTCGCGTCGATGATCGGCGTCGACGCGACGGCCAAGGTGGTCGAGCGCGGGCGCGCGCGCTGCCGCGAAGAGGGGCTCGGCGACCGCATCGAGCTCGTGCTCGCCGACGCCTGTGCCACGGGTCTCGAGCCGGAGCGCGCGGACTTCGTCTGGGGCGAGGACGCCTGGTGCTACGTCGAGGACAAGCCGCGCCTGGTCGCCGAGGCGGCCCGACTCGTGCGCCCCGGCGGGACGATCGCCTTCACCGACTGGGTCGAGGGCCCGCGCGGCCTCACGCCCGCCGAGGGGGAGCAGCTGCTCAGGTTCATGAAGTTCCCGAACCTCGAGAGCCTGTCCGGTTACCCGCGCCTGCTCGAGAGCGCCGGCTGCACGGTGATCGAAGCGTCCGACACCGGCCGCTTCGCGCCGCACATCGAGCTCTACCTGCAGATGGCGCAGATGCAGCTCGGCTACGACGTGCTGCGCATCCTCGACTGGAGCGAGCCCGCGCTCGACGCGCTCGGCGGCGCCATGGCCTGGATGCTCGAGCTCGCGCGCGCCGGCAAGCTCGTGCAGGGAAGATTCGTCGCGAGGAAGCGCCCGCACGGCTGAGCAAGCGCGGCGCTCCCTCAGCCCTTCGCGACCTCGGCCTCGACGTCGGCTGCGAAGTCGGCCTCGGCTGCGGGCTGGCTCGGCTCGCTGGCCTTGCCGATGCCCATGTACGGATAGCGCTCGCGGAAGGTGGCCTGGATCTCGGCGAGCGGAACGTCGCCGTACTCGCCGCGCTCGTTCACGTACTCCATGTGTCTGCGGCCCTCGCGGTCGGCGGGGTGGAAGATGGAGTCGCGCTCGCCGTCGAACTCGAGCGGCAGCAGGCCGAACTTCTGACACAGCTCGATGTTGAACGCGGGCGTCGCCTTCAGCCAGCGATCGGCGGCCCCGAGCCGCAGGGACGTGTAGCCGTGCCAGTAGAAGACGTCCGTCTGCATCTGCTCGCGCATTCGCGCCGTCGAGAGGTGGTTGCGCACGTCCGCGAAGCCGAGCCGCGCCGGAACGCCGACGGCGCGGCAGGCGGCCGCGAGCAGCACGGCCTTGGACACGCACCAGCCGTGGCCGCGCGCGAGCGTCGCGCTGGCGCGAAGCGCGGGCTCGTCGATCGCCGCCTGGTAGGGGTCGTAGCGGATCCCGTCGCGCACGGCGTAGTACAGGCGGACGGCGCGCTCCACGGGTGTCGTGGCGCCGGCGCTGCGCGCGGCGGCGAACTCGCGCACGCTGGGGTGATCCGAATCGATGATCCGGGTCGGGGCGAGTGACTCCGACTCGAGCGGGCTCAGGGGACGGGCTTGCGACATGTCTCGCACGGTAGCAGCGCGGGCTACAACCCGACGTGCTTCGCCAGCTCCTCGCGGTGGTGCGCGGCGTCGCCGAACAGCAGCTCGCTCGACTTCGCGCGCTTGAAGTACAGATGCGGCGCGGCCTCCCAGGTGAAGCCCATGCCGCCGTGGATCTGGATGTTGTCCGCGGCGGCGTGGTAGTAGGCCTCGGAGCAGTAGGCCTTGGCGAGCGCGGCGGCCTCGACGAAGTCCGGCTCGTTCGCCGCGGCGATGAACAGCGCGTTGGTGGCCGCGGACTTCGCCATCTCCACCGCGACCAGCATCTCGGCGCACTTGTGCTTGATCGCCTGGTAGCTCCCGATCGGGCGGCCGAACTGGAGCCGGCTCTTCGCGTAGTCCGTCGCCATCTCCAGGCACTTCTGCGCGCCGCCCACCTGCTCGGCCGCGAGCGCCGCGCACACGAAGGCGAGCACGCGCTCGAAGCTCGAGGTCTGGTCGCCGCTCGAGATTCGCGTCGCGGGCGTGCCCGCGAAGCGCACGCGCGCGAGCTTGCGGGTGAGATCGAGCGGCGGGATCGCGCTGCGCGAGAGGCCGGGGGCGCTCGCGTCCACGCGCAGCAGCTCGAGGCCCGCGTCGCCGCGCGCGACCACGAGCAGCACGTCGGCGCAGAGCCCGTCGAGCACGAGCGTCTTCTCCCCGTCGAGCGTCACGTTCGCGCCCGTGCCGCTGGCGCGCAGGCCGATGCCGGCCACGTCCCAGCGCCCGTTCGGCTCGGCGAACGCGACGCTCACGATCGCCGCGCCCGACGCGATCTTCGGCAGCAGCTCCTTCTGCGTCACCGCGTCGGCGCAGGTGAGCAGCGCCTGCGCCGCGAACACGGAGGTGCCCAGATACGGCGCGCAGAGCAGCGCGCGCCCCATCTCTTCCATCGCGATCAATAGCTCGACCGGGCCGTAGCCGGCGCCGCCGTGCTCCTCGGGGATGATCAGGCCGACCAGGCCGAGCTCCTCGGCGAGCTGCTTCCAGACCTCGGGGTCGTAGCCGCGCTCGCCGACCATCGTGGCGCGCACGGCCTTCTCGTCGGATCGCTTGGCCAGGAACGCGCGCACGGTCTGGCGCAGCTCGTCGTGCTCATCGGTGAAGACGAAATCAGCGGGCATGGTTCGCTTGCTCCAATCTCGAGTGAGTGCCGCCGCCTAGGAGCGCGGCACGTCCTTCCAGGGCACGTCCTTGTCGACGCGCGGATCGCCCGGCAGGCCGAGCACGCGCTCGCCGAGGATGTTCTTCATGATCTCGGACGTTCCGCCCTCGATCGAGTTCGCGCGCGAGCGCAGGAACTGGTACTTCGCGAGCGCCTCGGCCGTGCGGCCCTCGAAGCCGCTCTGGCGCAGCTCGTAGCCCGCCTCGAACGCGAGCCCGTCGCTGCCCAGCACGTCGATCGCGAGCTCCCACAGGCGCTTGTTGATCTCCGCCTGCGCGAGCTTGCCGACCGAGCCCTCCGGCCCCGGATTGCCCGACTTCTGCGCGGCGCGCGCGCGCTGGTTGGTGACGCGCAGCAGCTCGTTCTCCATCCACGCGCGCGTCACGCGGTCGCGCATGATCACCTCTTGCGCTGGCGAGAGCGCGCCGGGCTTGCGCTTCTGCCACAGCTGCACGACCTGCGCGATCCCGCCCGCGCCCTTCTTCTTGGGGCCGCCGCCGCCGATCGCGACGCGCTCGTTCATGAGCGTGGTGATCGCGACGCGCCAGCCCTGGCCCTCCTTGCCGAGCATGTTCGCGTGGGGGATGCGCACGTTGTCGAAGAACACCTCGTTGAACTCGGCCTCGGCGGTGATCTGGTACAGCGGTCGGATCGTCACGCCGGGGCTCTTCATGTCGACGATGAAGTACGAGAGCCCGTCGTGCTTCGGCACGTCGGGGTTCGTGCGCACCACGAGCATGCCCCAGCTCGACAGGTGCGCGACCGACGTCCACACCTTCTGGCCGTTCACCACCCAGTCGTCGCCGTCGCGCACCGCGCGCGAGGACAGGCCCGCGACGTCGGAGCCCGCGCTCGGCTCGCTGAACATCTGGCACCAGATGTCCTCGCCCGAGAAGATGCGCGGCAGGTGGTACTTCTTCTGCGCCTCGCTCGCGTAGGTGAGCACCGTGGGCGCGCCCATGCCGATGCCGATCGTGCTGACCGGCGGATCGTGGTGCACCACCTTCGAGTGCTTTTGGATCTCGTCGAGCACCGTGAGCTGCTGCTTCGGGCTGATGCCGAGCCCCCCGTGCCCCTCCGGGAAGTGCACCCACGCCAGCCCGTGCTCGAACTGCTTGCGGCGGAACGTGATCGAGTCGGTGCGCTCCGGATGCGCTTCCGCGAGCAGCTTCTGGACGCGCCCGCGAAGCTCGGCTTCGGGCATCTCGCGCAGATCGGCCATGGGGTCTCCTTCGAGCAGTGCGAGCCCGCATTCTACCGATTCGGCGTCGCAGCCGGGGATGGTACCCTTCGCGTCGCGATGCAGACGGAAACCGTGAGGCTCGAGACCGAGGCCGGTCAGACGATCGACGCCGTCGTGCTCAGCAAGCACGCGGACCGGATCGACGTCGTGATCGCGGAGAGCGTGCGCTGCTCGCTCACCCCGACCCGCAACGGGCTCGCCTACGTCGGGAGCGTCCGCGGCCGCGAGCTCACCTACGCGCGCAGCCGCGCGGAGGTCGAGGCCGAGCTCGCCAAGGCGGATCCGAGCCGAAGGCGACTGCGAAGGCCGCTGCCGCCGAAGCGGTGAGGCCCGAGCTCCGACCCTCGAGCCGCGGCCTTCCGGTAGGATGGCCGAGCCGCGCCCGACGCGCGGCGCGACACAGGAGGGACGGCACGTGGAGTTCGATCTCATGACCGGGGGACTGACCTGGGAGAAGAGCGCCTCGCTCGCGCGCGAGCTCGAGCGCGCGGGCTTCTCGGGCATGCTGTTCACCGAGGCCGGCACGGTTCCGTGGATGATGATCGCGGCGGCGGCGATGGCCGCGCCGAAGCTCCACTTCTGCACCGGGATCGCGGTCGCGTTCCCGCGCAGCCCGATGGTGTCGGCGCAGGTCGCCTGGGAGCTGGCGCAGAACACGCGCGGGCGGTTCCGGCTGGGCCTCGGCAGCCAGGTGCGCGGCCACATCGTGCGCCGCTACGGCGCGCTCTGGGACAAGCCGGCGCCGCAGATGCGCGACTACGTGGGCGCGTTCAAGGCCTGCATCCGCGCGTTCCGCGGCGAGGAGAAGCTCCACCACGAGGGCCCGTACTACAATTTGAGTCTCCTGCCGGGTCAGTGGGCGCCGCCCCGCCACGCCTTCGAGGACGTGAAGATCGACATCTCCGCGGTGGGCCCGCAGATGTGCCGGGTCGCGGGCGAGCTGTGCGACGGCGTGCACGTCCACCCGATGCACTCGATGCGCTACATCGAGACGCGGCTCCTGCCGGCGCTCGCGGCGGGCGCCGCGAAGGCCGGACGCAGCGTCGCCGAGATCGACCTGATCGTGCCCGTGTTCGCGATCCCCGGCGACACGCCCGAGGCGCGCGCACGCATGATCCAGATCGCGCGCACGCAGATCGCCTTCTACGGCTCGACGCCGAACTACGCGTTCCAGTTCGACGACCTCGGCTTCCCGGGCACCACCGCGAAGCTCGGCGCGCTGATGAAGGCCGGCGACATCGGCGGCATGGCCGCCGCGATCAGCGACGAGATGCTCGAGCACTTCGCGCTGATCGCGCGCTGGGACGACCTGGCCGACGCGCTGATCGCCCGCTACGCCGGCAAGGCCGCGCGCGTGGTCAGCTACCTGGCGATGGGCGACATCCAGGAGCACCCCGACCACCTCGCGCGCTGGGGCGAGATCGCGAGGGCCGTGCGCGCGGCGTAAGATCGCGGAACAGATCCACTCGGAGGCGAACGTGAGCAAGCTTCAGGAAGACCGGCGCATCGACCCGCGCATCAAGGCCGCGCTGGGCGCTTTCCCCACCCTGGCGCAGAGCGACGTCCGCAGCCGCGACGAGCTGCTCGCCGAGGCCAACCAGCCGCACGCGATCGCGCAGCGCGAGCAGATGACCAAGCTCTTCGACCTCATGGACAACGAGCAGATCGCGTCGTCCGCGGGACTGTCGGTGGCCACGCACGAGTTCCGCTCCGCGCCCGACGGCAACACGGTGAAGGTGCAGCTGATCCGGCCCGAGTCGCGCGAGCCGCTGCCCTGCGTGTACTACATCCACGGCGGCGGCATGCAGGTCATGTCGTGCTTCGACGGCATGTACCGCGCCTGGGGCCGCATCATCGCGGCGCAGGGCGTCGCGGTCGCGATGGTCGACTTCCGCAACGCGCTGACTCCGTCGTCGGCGCCCGAGGTCGCGCCGTTCCCGGCGGGCCTGCACGACTGCGTGTCGGGCGTGAAGTGGCTGCACGAGAACGCGGCCCGCCTCGGTGTCGACCCCGCGCGGCC
>VGRW01000031.1 GCA_016875225.1 Deltaproteobacteria bacterium | reverse complement strand
TCGGGTTCTGCAGCGGGTCGAGCAGCTTCGCCAGCTGGAAGCAGAGGAAGCGTTTCGCGTTGAAGAACGCGATCCGGTCGCTCCGGTCGAGTCCGGCGAGCCTGCGCACGGTCTCGTCCCAGAGCCCGTGCATGGCCTGGTTCGCGCGGTAGACGTGGCCGGCGACCGCGGCGAGCTCGCGCCCGAGCGGGCTCGCAGGGTCGAGCGAGAAGTGGCGCAGCTGCTCGTCGACGAGCCCCTCGACGCTGGTCGCGCGCGTGGTCTTGCGCAGCGGGCTGAGCTCGCGCGCGTGGTCCGCTCCGGAATCGCCTGCGCTCATCACGTCCCCCCGAGGCTCAGTCTAGCGTGGCTCTACGACGGGGAACGCGCGAGATCCAGGTCCGACGCGACCTCCGCGCGCTTGGCCTCGAGCCAGGCGCGGTACCCGGGGCCGTCCCAGGCGCGCTGCTCGCCGCGCAGGTAGAAGCTCGCGTTGCGCTGGTAGTGCCAGGCGTTCAGCCGGTTCTCGCGCGACGAGTCGCGCTCCGCGATCACCCTGGCGGGCACGCCGACCAGGACCACGCCCGGGGGAAAGACCTTCCCCTCGGGCACGAGCGCCCCGCCGCCCACGATCGATCCCTTCCCGATCACCGCGCCATCCATGATCGTCGCGCCGATCCCGATCAGGCAGTGGTCGCCAATCGTCGCGCCGTGGATCGTGGCGCGGTGGGTGATCGAGCAGAACTCGCCGATCGTGGTGGCGTCGTCGTAGCCCACGTGGATCATCGCGAAGTCCTGGACGTTGCTGAAGCGTCCGATGCACACCTGCTGCGCTTCGGCCCGGATCACCGCGTAGGGCCAGAGCGACGCGTGCTCCGCGATCGACACGCGGCCGTAGATCTGCACGCCCGGGGCGCGGAACACGCTCTCGTGGATCGACTGCATGCCCGGGTTTCTAGCCTTGGCGCGAAGCGGCGGCCAGCGATACGATGGCGGGCCCATGTCGAAATCCAGTGGTTCGAATCGGAAGGTCGCGATCGTCGGCGCGACCGGCGCGGTCGGCGAAGTGCTGCTGCGCGTGCTCGAGTCGCGGAACTTCCCGGTCGCCGAGCTGCGGCCGCTCGCCAGCGAGCGCTCGGTCGGCACGACGGTCGAGTTCCGGGGCAAGAAGCTGCCGGTCGGACTCGCGGAGCCCGACGCCTTCGAGGGCATGGATTTCGTGTTCTTCGCCGCCACCGGCGAGCTGTCGAAGACGCTCGGCCCCGAGGTCGGCAAGCGCGGCGGGATCGCGATCGACAAGTCGGGCACCTGGCGGATGCACCCGGAAGTGCCGCTCGTGGTGCCCGAGGTGAACGGCGCGGCGGTCGAGAAGCACAAGGGGCTGCTCGCGAGCCCGAACTGCACCACGATGCCGTTCGTGATGGCGCTCGAGCCGCTGCGCCGGCTCGCGAAGCTTCGCCGCGCGGTGGTGACGACCTTCCAGGCGGTCACCGGCGCGGGTTCGCCCGGGCTCGACGAGCTCGAGGCGCAGCAGCGCGCGGTGCAGGACGGCAAGCCGCTGCCGAAGCCCGAGAAGTTCGCCCGACAGATCGCGAACAACGTCGTGCCGCTGTGCGAGACCTTCCGCGACGACGCCTACTCGACCGAGGAGGTGAAGCTCCTGTACGAGACGCGCAAGATCCTCGACGACGCCGAGTTCGAGGTGGCGATGACCTGCGTGCGCGTGCCGGTCCCGGTCGGCCACTCGATGTCGGTGCTGCTCGAGACGGAGCGGCCGATCTCGCCCGACGAAGCGCGGCGCGCGCTCGCGGCGTTCCCCGGCGTGGTCGTGATGGACGACCCGTCGAAGAACGTGTTCCCGACGCCGGCCGACGCGGCCGGCCGGGACGAGGTCTTCGTCGGTCGGATCCGGCGCGACCTGACCAGCGACCGCCTCTGGCTGTGGGCCGTCGGCGACAACCTGCGCAAGGGCGCGGCGACCAACGCGGTGCAGATCGCCGAGGAGCTGATGCGCCGGGGCCTTCGCTGAGCGAGCGCTGCGGGTGAGCTCCGCCCCGCTCTGGACGCCCTCGCCCGAGCGCGTCGAGCGCTCGGCCATGCGCGCGTTCCAGCGCGGCATCGAGGCGCGAACCGGCCGCCGCTTCGCGAGCTACACGGAGCTGTGGCGCTGGTCGGTGGACGAGCGGGCGGAGTTCTGGCGCGCGGCGTGGGACTTCTGCGAGCTGATCGGCGACCCCGGGCCCGCGCCGTTCCTGGTCGACGACCGGATGCCGGGCGCGCGCTTCTTCCCGGGCGCGAGGCTCAGCTACGCGGAGAACCTGCTGCGCCGCACCGACCCGGCGACCGCGCTGATCTTTCGCGGCGAGGACGGCTCGCGGCGCGAGCTCTCCTTCGCGGAGCTCCGCGCGCAGGTCGGGTCGCTCGCGGCCGAGCTGCGGAGGCTCGGCATCTCCGCCGGCGACCGCGTCGCCGCGATCCTGCCCAACGGCCCCGAGGCGATCGTCGCCATGCTCGCCGCGACGTCGCTCGGCGCGATCTGGTCCTCGTGCTCCCCCGACTTCGGCGTCCGGGGCGTGCTCGACCGGTTCGGGCAGATCGAGCCGAAGCTGCTGTTCGCGTGCGACGGCTACCGCTACGCCGGCAAGACCTTCGACCTCTCCGAGCGCGTCGCCGAGATCCGCGCGGCCCTGCCGTCGCTGTCGCGGCTGGTGACGGTGGATTTCGTCGGCGCGCGCGCGCTCCCGGGCGCGCTCGACTTCGGCGAGCTCGCTCGCTCGCGCCCGGGCGAGCCCGAGTTCGCGCGCCTGCCCTTCGACCACCCGCTCTTCATCCTCTATTCGTCCGGGACGACGGGCGCGCCGAAGTGCATCGTGCACGGCGCGGGAGCGGTGCTGGCCAAGATCGCGGTCGAGCAGCGGCTCCACACCGATCTGCGACGCGGCGACCGGCTGTTCTACTTCACCACCTGCGGCTGGATGATGTGGAACTGGCTCGCGACCGGGCTCGCCGCCGGCGCGACGCTCGTGCTCTACGACGGCTCGCCCTTCCACCCCGACGAGCGCGTGCTCTTCGACCTGGTCGACGCGGAGCGGGTGACGGTGTTCGGAACCTCGGCGAAGTACCTGGACGCGGTTCGCAAGTCCGGGCTCGAGCCGCGCGCGACGCACGACCTGTCCTCGGTCGAGACGATCCTCTCGACCGGCTCGGTGCTCGCGCCCGAGAGCTTCGACTTCGTCTACCGCGGCATCAAGCCCGACGTGCTGCTCTCGTCGATCTCGGGCGGCACCGACATCGCCGGCTGCTTCGTCGCGGGCAGCCCGACGCTTCCGGTGCGCCGCGGCGAGGCGCAGTGTCTGGCGCTCGGCATGGCGGTCGACGTCTTCGACGACGCGGGCCGGGCGCTCGCGCCCGGCGAGAAGGGCGAGCTGGTCTGCACGCGCGCGTTCCCCTCGATGCCGGTCGGCTTCTGGAACGACCCGGACGGCGCGCGCTACCGCGCCTCGTACTTCGAGCGCTTTCCCGGCGTCTGGCACCACGGCGACTGGGTCGAGCTGACACCGAACGGCGGCATGACGCTGTACGGGCGCTCGGACGCGGTGCTGAATCCCGGCGGCGTGCGCATCGGCACGGCCGAGATCTACCGGCCCGTCGAGCAGCTGGACGAGATCGCCGAGGCGCTCGCGATCGGACAGGACTGGGCCGGCGACGTCCGCGTCGTGCTCTTCGTGCGCCCGCGCGATGGCGTCGCGCTCGACGCACCGCTAGAGGCGAAGATCCGCGCCGCGATCCGCGCGCACGCCACTCCCCGCCACGTTCCCGCGCGGATCGTCGCGGTGAGCGACATCCCGCGCACGAAGAGCGGCAAGATCGTCGAGCTCGCCGTGCGCGACGTCGTCCACGGCCGCGCGCCCAAGAACCTGGAGACGCTGGCCAACCCCGAGGCGCTCGCGCAGTTCACCAACCGCCCCGAGCTCGCGAGCTAGCCAGGAGCCCGACGCTCCGGCCTCAGTCGCCGGTCTGCATCGGAAGTCCCGGATCGCGCGACCACTCGTCGAGCGATCCGTCGTAGACGGCCACGTTCGGGTGACCCGCGCGGACCAGCGCGAGCGCGGCCATCGTGGCCGCGATCCCGCCGCCGCAGTACGCGATCGCGCGGGCGCGCTCCAGCGCACCCGCGTCGCGAAGGCGCGCTCGCAGCTCCTCGCGCGACCGGAAGCAGCCGGTCTGCGGCTCGAGCAGGCTCTCGAACGGGACGTTCACGCTTCCCGCGATGTGCCCCGGGCGCGCGTAGCCCAGGCCCGCCTCGCCGCGGTGCACGGCGCTCGGCAGCGCGTCGATCGTGCAAGTTCCAGCGTCCCCGATCGCCGCGCGCACCTCCTCCTTCGCGGCCCAGAGATCCTCGCGCGGCTCGGCGCGGAATTGTGCGGGCGCGTAGCGGCAGGCCGCGCCATCGACCGGCCGCCCTTCCTCGACCCAGCGCGCGAAGCCGCCGTCGAGCACCGCGACGGCCGCGTGGCCCGCGGCGCGCAGCAGCCAGAAGACGCGCGTGGCCCACATCGGGCTCGAGGCGCTGTAGACGACCACGCGGCTCTCGCTACCGATCCCGGCGCGCGAGAACGCGTTGGCGAGGCGCGTCGCGCTCGGCCGCGTGAAGCGGAGCGGGCTCGCCGGATCGGACAGGTCCGAGAGCAGGTCCAGGAACCCCGCGCCCGGCACGTGCCGCAGGAGATACTCCTCGCGACCGCTCGAGACCCGGAGGGCGCCGGCCTCGGGCACGAAGCGCACGGTCGCATCGAAGATGCGCAAGTCCGCATCGCGAAGGTGATCTTCGAGCCACTGCGTGCTCACGAGCTGGTCCATTTGCCCTCCCTTGCCGGGGGGACTCTACGCCCGCGGGCTCGGCCCCGCTGCTATGCTGGCCGCGTGAGCTGGAAGCCCGAGGTCGAAGAGCTGCGCCGCCGCGAGGCGCCTGCGGCGCAGATGGGCGGCGCGGAGCGCGTCGCGCGCCAGCACGAGGCCGGGCGGCTCACGGTGCGGGAGCGGATCGCGCGGATCGCGCGGATCGACGGTCGCCGCGTCGTGGTCGGCGGCGACGACTTCACCGTGCGCGGCGGGGCAGCCGACGCAGCGGTCGGATACGAAGCCGGCTACTCCGAGCGCACGGCGCCGGGGCTGCGGCTGCCGATCGTGAGGCTCGTCGAGGGCACGGGCGGCGGCGGCAGCGTGAAGTCGCTCGAGACGAGGCGCCGCACCTACGTGCCCGCGAACCCCGCGATGGAGATCATGACCGAGCTGCTCTCGACCGTGCCCGCCGTCGCGGCGGCGCTCGGCCCGGTGGCGGGGCTCGGAGCGGCGCGCGCGGTCTTCTCGCATTTCTCGGTGACGGTGAAGGGCAGCTCGCAGCTCTTCGTCGCGGGCCCGCCGATCGTGCGGCGCGGGATCGGACAGGACGTCGACAAGGAGACGCTCGGCGGCTCGGCGATCCACACGCGCCAGAGCGGCGCGGTCGACAACGAGGTCGGAAGCGAGGACGAGGCGTTCGCGCAGGTCCGCCGCTCCCTGTCCCATCTGCCGGCGTCCGTTCACGAGCTGCCGCCAGTCGAGAAGTGCGACGATCCGCCCGATCGGCGCGAGGAGGCGCTGCTGCAGATCGTGCCGCGCAGCCGCAGAGAGCCGCACGATCTGCGGCGGAATCCTGGCGCTGGTTCTCGACCGCGAGAGCTTCTTCGAGGTTGCGCCGCGCTTCGGACGCTCGCCCGTCACGGGCCTTGCGCGCCTGGCCGGGCGGCCGGTCCGCGCGATGGGCAACGACCCGCGCTGGCTCGGCGGAGCAATCGACGGTGCGGCCTCGGACAAGATGGTCCGCTTCGTCGACCTGTGCGACCCGTTCCACCTGCCGGTGGTGAACTTCGTCGACAACCCGGGATTCCTGATCGGCGTCGCGGGCGAGACTGGGCGTCGCTTCCGATCGAGGGCGCAGTCGAGGCCGCTTACAAGCGCGATCTCGAGGCCGCGGCCGATCCGGACGCCCTGCGCCGCGAGCTCGAGGAGAAGCTCTCCGCGACGCGCTCGCCGCTTCGCACCGCGGAGATCTTCGGCGTCGAGGAGATCATCGACCCGCGTGACACGCGGCCCCTGCTCTGTGACTGGGTGGAGACGGCGTATCGTCCGCCGCCCGAAGAGATCGGTAGAAAAGCCCGCGGAATGCGGCCCTGACGAGAATGGAGACGGACGTGTACGAGCAGATCCTGTACTCGGTCGAAGACCCGGTTGCGACCATCACCCTGAATCGACCCGAGCGGCTGAACGCCTGGACCGACCGGATGGGCGACGAGCTGCGCCATGCGATCGCTCGCGCGGAGTCGGACAAGAGCGTGGTCGGGATCGTGCTCACCGGCGCCGGGCGCGGCTTCTGCGCGGGTGCGGATCTGAAGGGCCTGCAGGCGCTGAGCAGCGGCGAGCGGATGGGCGCCGGTGGCGCGTCGGCGCTGGCGGCAGATCCCGGTGACCCGGCGATGGGTGAGTCGTTCCGCAAGCACTACTCGTACCTGATGTCGGTGCGCAAGCCGATCATCGCTGCGATCAACGGGCCGTGCGCGGGAATGGCGATGCCGATCGCGCTGTTCTGCGATCTGCGCTTCGCTGCGGAGAGCGCGACCTTCACCACCGCGTTCGTGCGCCGCGGGCTGATCGCGGAGTGGGGCCTCGCCTGGACGCTTCCGCGCCTGGTCGGATCCGCGCACGCGCTCGATCTGTTGCTCTCGGGCCGCAAGATCGACGCGCGCGAGGCGGAGCGCATCGGGCTCGTGAACCGGGTGCTTCCGGACGAGAAGCTGCTGGCGCAGAGCGTCGACTACGTGCGCGAGCTCGCGGCGAGCTCGTCGCCAGCGTCGATGATGGTCATGAAGCGGCAGGTCTATCAACAGCTGACGCGCGAGCTCGGCCCGTCCTGCGACGAGGCGGTGAGCCTGATGGTCGAGAGCTTCTCGCGGCCCGACTTCAAGGAGGGTGTGCAGTCCTTCCTGGAGCGACGCCCGCCGAAGTTCCCGCGCGTCTAGATCAGGCGAACGATTCGAGAGGAGTGCGCATGCTTCGCTGGATCTGGCTCGCGCCGTTCGCCCTCGCCTTCGCGCCCACGGGCGCGTGGCTCGTCGACCGCGGCACGTCTTCGGCGTTCAGCGAGGTTCACACGGTGTTCATGCCGTTCGTGCTCGCGTATCTGGTGCGCGAGCAGCTGAAGCTCGATCCGGATCCGTCTCCGCGCGCCTCGGCGCTCGGCTTTCTGTTCATCGTGCCGGCGCTATTGCTTCTGGCGTTCGACGCCGCGATCAAGACGCAGATGCTCTCGGTCGTCGCGTTCGTGCTCGCGCTGCCGGGGCTCTCGCTGTTGCTTCTGGGCGCGCGCCGGACCAGGGACCTCGCGTTTCCACTCGCGGGAGCGGTCTTCATCGTCCCGATCCCGACGGGAATGCTGACGCCGATCTACTCCGTGCTCCGGCCGATCGCGGCCGTCGGCACGAGCTGGCTCGTTCCCCTGCTCGGCACGCCGATCGCGCGCGTCGGCACCACGCTCTCGGTTCCGGGTCTGACCGTGCAGGTCGCCGACAACTGCTCCGGCTGGGCGACGATCCAGGCGGCGCTCATCACGGCGCTGGTGCTCGCGCACTTCTCGCGCTCGCGCGGGCGCCGACTCGCGCTCCTGCTCGGCGCGATCCCGCTCGCCCTCGGCGTGAACGTGCTCCGGGTGACGGCGCTCGTGCTGCTCTCGATGACCTACGGCGCCGACATCCTCGACACCGATCTGCACCCCGCGTCGGGAATCGTCCTCTTCGCGGTGGTGATCGCGGCGCTGCTCGCCATCGCGGGACGCGACGCCATGCGGCCGACGATCGCGTCGGGCCAGCGCGTCCAGATCTCGGATCGCTTCTCGGTCGCCCTGACGGTCCTGGCCGCGATCGCGCTCGTGCCCGTGACCCTGCACGCGAACGCCCTGCTTCGCGGCGACGACTGCGCCAACCCCGCCGCGCTCGTCCCCGTCGAAGCCGCGGTCGATCCCGAACGCGCGAAGCTCATGAAGGTCCAGTATGACGCCGTGCAGTTCCGCGAGGGCGTCGTGCCCGGAACCAGCGACGCGCCCGCGCTGCGGTTCGCCGTCGTCCGAAGCTACGAGCCGCGGCTGCTCTATTACCGCGGCACGCGCCGCCTGTGGCAGGAGATCGCTCCCGGAGGCGACACGATCGAATGGCTGGAATCGGACGACGGCCGCCTGCCGATCGTGCGCTCGCGTCTGGAGAGCGATCGCTCCGGAGTGGCGAGCGCCGTGATCGCGTCGCTTCTGGTCTACGAGGGCCGGCCGGTCGAATCCGGCTGGAGGGCGCAGCTGCGCGCCGCCCCAGGGCAGATGTTCACGGGCGGCCGGCCGATGACGATGTTCGCCGTGCGCGCGAACGTCGGCCCCGGACAGAGCGAGGCGGCCGAGCGGCGCGTTCGCGACTTCCTGCTCGACTCCTGGCGGAACTACCGCGCGGTGTGCCAGCGCTGAGCGGCCGCGTGTCTCAGGGACGCAGCGGCTCGAACAGATAGCTGCGGTTGAAGAACTCGACCCGGAAGCCCACCTGCTCGTAGACGCGGAGGGCGGCCGCGTTGTCTTCGTCGCAGTACAGTGTCACGAGCTCGTGGCGCTCGAGGAGCTTGGCGCAGATCGCGCGAACACCGGATTTCGCGATTCCGCGCCCGCGCAAGTCGGCGGGGACGAACACCCCGCCGAGCTGCACAGCCCGCGGGGTCGCGGCGCCGACGTGGACCTGGAAGACGATACGGCCGCGCTCGCGCAAGACCCACCAGCGACCGTCGCGCAGGTCCTGTGCGTGGCGCTGCCGGAATGCGGATTCGTCGGCGGCCTCGCGATCCTCGCCCAGATCCTCGCGGTGCTGCTCGGCGCTGTTCGCCGTGAGCTCGGCGAGGTCGGACTCCCGCGCGGTCTCGACGCGGCCACGCCCGCCGGCCGGGCCGGGCGCGCGCAGATCGCGACTCCCGAGCGCCAACACCGCCTCGCGTCGGGACCAGCGAAGCTTCGCGGCAGAGCGCTCGTACTCGCGAAAGAACGGCACGGTCACGTCCTCGCTGCCGACGAGGTGTCGCGGCTGGAGCGGCGCGCACGAGATCGCCTCGGCGAGCGGAGCGAAGGCGTTCGCATCGCGCACCTCGAGGGCGGTGCCACCAAGCGGGCCGACCATCGCGATCGCCTCGAGGCGGCGCGCCGGAGACCAACCGACGAATCCCGGCACGCGGCCGAGCACGCCGGAGGCGACGACGTACTCGAGAAACAGGTTCTGCAGCGGCCGGGCACGCAGAAGCTCCAGCGCATCTGCCATGTCGGCCGAGGTCAAAGGGCGAATCATCGCCGTAAGGGTACCATCGGCCGGTGATGAGCTCGAACGGAGCCGCGAGACCTGAGCCCGTCGACCTCGACCTTTGGGGCCAGCTCCGCGTGGTGCGGCGCTGTCTGCCGCTGCTGCGAGGAGTTCGCCGACACCTGGCGGTGTTGCTGATCGGAATGGCGGTGCTGGCGGCGCTCGGCTTCTCGAGCTTTCTGATCTTCGCACCTGCACTCTGGGGCGGCGCGCTGCAGGGCAAGCCGATCTCGGAGCTCGCCGCGTTCGCGGTGGGTCTTCCAGTCGATGGCTTCACACGCGTGGAGGCGCTCGCGCCGGAGCTTCGACGCGTGCTCGCGGAACGCCTGACCTGGCTGCTCGCGGGCCTCGCGCTCGGGATCGCGGCCGGGATCATGGCGGCGAGCTACTACGGGATCTGGATCCTGCAGAAGGTGAATCAGGGGCTGCGGCTCCGGCTCGTCGATCGGCTGCAGGTGCTCTCGCTCCGCTTCCACGACCAGAGTCGGGTCGGCGACGCGATCTACCGCACCTACCAGGACAGCGCGATGGTCACGCAGGTCGTCCAGTCCTACGTGATCGCGCCGATCGCCTCGCTCACGCAGGCAATCACGCTGACACTCGTGGCCGCATGCTTCGCGCCGGGCCTCGCGCTCTTGCTGCTCGCCACCTGGCCGCCGCTTCTCGCGCTCGGACTCTTCTTCTCCCGGCGCCTGCGCGCCGATTTCCGCGTCGCGCGCGAGACGAACAGCGCGCTCACCTCGCGCATCCAGGAGAGCTTGAGCGCCGTGCGCGTGATCAAGGCGTACGGGCTCGAGGGATTCGAGCAGGAGCGCTTCGAGGCAGCTTCGCGCCAGGCATTCGCGGGCGCGCGTGCCGCGCGCGGCCGGCTCGCGACGTTCGGCGTCGCGGTATTCTGGGTGGTCGGATCCGCGATCCTCGCCGCGAGCGTCCTGGCGACGCTCGCCACCCGCGAAGCCGCACCGCTCTGGATCGCGTCGCTCGTCACGCGAAGCGGCTTCGCGACGCTCGAGACCTGGCTGGCCAGCGCCGGCATCGGCGTCTGGACGCTCGGGATCTACAACGCGTGGAAGGGGCTGTTCGCCTCGGGCGCGGGGAGCGTCGTCGGGATCTTCCGCACCTGGGGACGCGCGCAGGACATCGCCGTCGGGCTCGATCGCGTCTTCGAGCTGCTCGACCTCGAGCCCGAGGTGAAGGACGCACCCGACGCGATCGCGCTGGCTCCACTTCGGGAGCGGATCGCGTTCCGCGACGTGAGCTTCGCGTACCGCGCGGACCGCCCGGCCCTCGAAGGAGTCAGCTTCTCCGCGCCAGTCGGCGCGATCACCGCGCTGGTCGGACCGACCGGATCGGGGAAGAGCACGGCCATGGCGCTGCTGCTTCGCCTCTTCGATCCGGACGCGGGGCGGATCGAGATCGATGGCGTGGATCTGCGCCGGCTGCGCATTGCGAATCTGCGCCGCAACATCGCGATCGCGCTTCAGGAGAACGTTCTCTTCGCCGCGAGCGTCCGCGAGAACATCCGCTACGCGGCGCCCGACGCCGACGACGCGGAGATCCGAGAGGCCGCGCGCGTCGCCTGCGCGGACGACTTCATCGCCGCGCTCCCGAACGGCTACGACACCCTGCTCGGCGAGCGGGGAGCGAAGCTCTCCACCGGACAGCGCCAGCGGATCAATCTCGCGCGTGCGGTCCTGAAGAACGCGCCGATCCTGATCCTCGACGAGCCGACGGCTTCGCTCGACGCGGAGACCGAGCATCGCCTGGTGCGAAATCTCGCGGAGTGGGGAAAGGGTCGCTGCGTCTTCCTGGTCACGCACCGGCTCTCGACCGTCCGGCTCGCGAATCAGATCGTCCATCTCGAGCGCGGCCGGGTCGCGGAGTCGGGCACGCACGAGGAACTGATCGCGAGGCCGAACGGCGCGTACCGCGCGCTCGTCGAAAGCGAACTCATCGACGCTCGGGTCGCGCCGTGAACGCGGCGCCGTCGGGCGAGGGGCGATCGTCGCGCGAGACGCTCGAGATCTTCGCGCGCGCGCTGCGCTACGCGGCGCCGATGCGGGGCAGATTCGCCGCGAAGCTCGCGCTCACGGCCGTGTCGCTGCTGCCGATGCTCGTGCTCCCGGTGCCGATCAAGCTGCTGATCGACCACGTGATCGGAGATCTTTCGCTCGCGGAGCGGATCCAGTCCTATCCGCTGCTGGTGCGCCCGCTCGTGCGCGTTCTCGAGGGCGCGTCGGCCACGGAGATCCTGATCTGGACCATCGCCGCGCAGGCGCTCCTGCTGCTCGCGATCGGACAGATCGGCTCGGACGGCGGAGAGCGCGATCGCACCGAGGCATGGCTCTCGTCGGGCGTCGACGCCGCGACCGCGACCGAGAACGCAGCGAATGCGGGCTTCAGCTTCGCCGGCGGCCTGTTCGGGCTCTTCGACTTCCGCTGGACGCTGCGCCTCACGCAGGACCTCAATCATCACTACCGATCCCGGCTCTTCGAGCGCATCCAGAGCCTGCCGCTGCACCTCTTCGACGACGCGCGAATCGGCGACGCGGTCTACCGGCTGATGTACGACACGCCCTCGATCACGCAGACCTGCTACCGGATCCTGCTCGTGCCGACGCTGGTGCCGCTGGCGATCGCGGCCTACGCGTTCACGATCTGGGACAGCTTCGGGCAGGCGCGCCTCGCGCTGGCGGCCGTCGCGTTCGCGCCGATCGCGTTCATCGCGACCTGGCCGTTCGCGAGCCTGCTGCGCCGCCAGGGCGCGCGAAGCCGTGAGGCTGGCTCGGTCACCACCGCATCGCTCGAGGAGGGCGTCGCCAACATCCTCGCGGTGCAGACGCAGGGCGGCGAGGCGCGCGAACGCGAGCGCTTCGACCGGGACAGCACCCGCTCGTTCGCGCGACACCGCGGCATGATCGGCCTGGCGATGCTCGCGATCCTGGCCGCGTCCGTGCCGGGGATCGCGCTGCTGCGCTGGGCGTTCCTGGAGACGATCGATCTGGTCGTCTCCGGCGCGATCAGCCTGGGCGACTTCTCGGTGCTGTTCACCTACTTCGTGCAGATCGGCGTCTTCGCGGTGATGCTCGGCTCGCTCTGGTTCGCGCTCCAGACCGCAGCACCCGGGCTCGAGCGCGTCTTCTACCTGATGGACCTGGAGCCCGAGCGCGACCCGCCCGGCGCGGCCGACCTGCCGCGGGCGCGGCGGAGCCTGCGCTTCGAGTCGGTCGACTTCTCCTGGCCCGACGGCACGTCCGCGCTTCGCGGCATCTCCTTCGAAGCGCGGCTCGGCGAGATCACCGCGCTCGTCGGTCCGGCGGGCGCGGGCAAGACCACTGCGATCTACCACGTGCCGCGCTTCCTGCGACCCGCGCACGGGCGCGTTCTGATCGACGGGATCGATCTTTCGGACGTGACGCGGAGCTCGCTTCGCGACCAGATCGCGTTCGTCTTCCAGGAGACCGCGCTCTTCGACGGCACGATCGAGCAGAACCTCCGCCTCGCGAATCCAAACGCGTCGGAGTCCGAGCTGCGCCGCGCGCTCCGGATCGCCGGTGCGGACGAGTTCATCCTGCGCCTGCCCGAGGGTCTCGCGACCCGGCTCGGGCGCGCTGGCGCAGGGCTCTCGGTCGGACAGAGGCAGCGGCTCGCGATCGCGCGCGCGCTGCTTCGCGACGCGCCGATCCTGATCCTGGACGAGCCGACCTCCGCGCTCGACCCCGACACCGAACGGCGTCTGGTCGCCGCGCTCGAGGAGGCCGCGCGGGATCGGATCGTGCTCGTCGTGGCGCACCGGCTCTCGACGGTGCGGGCGAGCCACCAGATCCTGTTCCTGTCGCGCGGCGAGGTCGTCGAGCGCGGCCGGCACGACGAGCTGATCGCGATCCCCGGTGGCGCGTACCGCCGCTACGCCGAGCTGCAGTCGGCGGCTCTGCCGGATCAGCCCTTCGAGTAGTGCGAGCGGCGCTTCACGGCGAGCGCGCGTTCCAGGTAGAAGATCTCGACGCGCTTCTCTTCCGCGCCGCCGCGTTCGAACTTGTGGCCGCGCAGGATCACGTCGAGTCGGCCGAGATCGGGGCGCCCCTCGAGGTCTCGCTTGCCGACGATCTCGGTCGACGCGAAGACCGTGTCTCCCGAGAAGATCGGCGCGGTGTGGCGGCCGGTCCGGTAGACCACGTCGCCGAGGCTGTTGTCGGAGATGTCGGGGCTGGACAGCCCCAGGCAGAGCGCGAACGGGATCCCGCCGTAGACGACCAGCTTCCCGCCCAGGTATCGGCTCGGGTCGCGGTCGATCATGGTCTGGTTGCAGTGCACCTGTGAGGTGTTGTCGAGCATTCCCGTCAGGAAGATGTGCTCGTCGGTCATCACGCGTCCACGCGAGTGCTCGATCGTGTCGCCGGGAACGAAGTCCTCGAAGTAGGTATCCGCGTTCGACAGGTGGGCGAGCTCCGAATGGCCGCCGTTCGGGTCGTACGCGGGCAGCTCGAGCTCCACGTCGACGTGCGCGGCCTCGACCTCGCCCTCGTCGAGCGCAGCGCCCGGATCGTGCCGGAACACCTGCACCTTGCGTTGGTAGGCGAGCACGATCTCGCCGGTCTGCTTGCGCGCGACGCTCTGCACGTGGACGACTCCGAGCTCGGGGCGGCTCGCGGAGCTCTTCACGCCGAGCACGGTCGTCTCGGTCTCGATCGTGTCCCCGGCGTAGACGGCAGAGCCGAAGCGCATGTCGATGTACTCGAGGTTCGCGCGCGCATTCTCCGAGACGTCCTCGACGGTCTGGCTGAACGCGACCGCCATCACCAGGCCCGGCGGGATCGGCAGCGACGGATAGCCGTAGGCGCGCGCGTAGCGCAGGTTCTTGTGCAGCGGATTGGCCGTGAACGAGAAATCCGTGAAGTGCGCGGCAAGACCCTCGGTCAGCGTGCGACCGCCTTTGTGACGGAAGACCTGCCCGAGACGGAAGTCCTCGAGGAAATTGCCGGTTTTCTTGCGGATCAGTGCCAAGGGGGGTCCTCCTGCGCGGGGCCGGAGTCTAGTCGCGGGCGCGTTCGGCCAGCAAGTCCGGCCGGAGCGCGCCGGCGAGGAAGATCGACCCCGCGATCGCGATCGCCTCCCCGAAGGCACGACGCTCGCGCGCGAGCGCGAGCGCGCGCCGCGGATCCGGCTCGACCATGACGTCGGGAACGCCGACCGCCCAGGCCAGCGCCGCCAGCTCCTCCGGGTCGATCGAGCGCTGCGGCTCGGCCGACGTCGCGACACAGAAACTTGTCACATCGGCGAGCTCCGCGACGATTCCCGCGGCGTCCTTGTCCTTCGAGACGCAGAGCACGAGCGCGAAGCGCCGGCCCGGCCAGAGGGTCTCGAGCGTCTGCCGCAGCGCGCGCGCCGAATCCGGCGTGTGCGCGCTGTCGAGGAGCACGTCGCCGAAGCGCTCCAGGCGCGCGGGCAGCTCGAGCGATGCGAGCCGCGCGAGCTCGTCGCGCTCGAGCGCGCGGCCGAGCATGAGCTCCGCTCCGCGAATTCCGAGCGCGAGGTTCACGGCCTGATGGGAGCCCAGCACGCCGCTCTCCACCACGCGCCCGTCCTCCAGGCAGAAGCGCAGACCCTCCGCCGAGCTCTTCACGTCCAGCGCCGCGACAGCTTCGAGCGGCGCTCCCACCGCGATGCTCTGCGCCGCGATCGCGCCCCACGCCTCGGGATCGAGCTCTCCGTGCAGCGATGGCACGCCCGTTCGGAAGATTCCCGCCTTCTCGCGCGCGATCGCCTCGAGCGTGTCTCCGAGCTTGTCGGTGTGCTCGAGCTGGATCGTCGTCACGATCGAGACACTCGATTCGATGGCGTTGGTGGAGTCGAGTCGACCCCCCAGCCCGACCTCGATCGCGGCGAAGTCCACGGCGGCTTCGCGGAAGAGAGCGAGCGCGAGCGCCGTCGACACGTCGAAGAAGCTCGGGCAGAGTTCGGGATCCTGGCGCAGCCGCTCGATCTCCGGCTGCATGGCCCGGAGCGCCGCGACCAGCTCGGCCTCGCCTACGGGCGCGCCGTCGATGCGGAAGCGCTCGCGCCAGCTGACCAGATGCGGCGAGGTGTAGGCGCCGACGCTCTTTCCCGCAGCGCGAAGCAGGTGCTCGGCGGCGAGCGTCACCGTGCCCTTTCCCTTCGAGCCTGCGACGTGCAGACAGCGAAGACCGCGCTCCGGGTTTCCGATCGCCGCCAGCAGCGCGCGGATCGGCGCGAGCCCGAGTCGCTCGTAGTCGTACTGAGTCTTCTTCTCGCGGTTGATCAGTCCGTCGAGATAGCGCTCCGCGTCGCGCAGCGTCTGGAGCTCCATCTTTGCTAGCCTGACTCCGTGATGCCGCGCGCCGCTACGAGCATCCGCTGGTGGGTGTACGCTCCGGCGACCCCGAAGCTCGAAGCCCTGATGGCGGATCCCGAAGCCGTTCTCGCGGGCCCGGGAATTCTTGCCCGCGAGCTGACGGGCCGCAAACGCTTCTTTCGCGTCGACGCACCGGGCGCCGAGCCCGCTCTGTACGTGAAGGTGTTCGCGCTCCCGCGAGGAGCCAAGCGACTGCGCTACTTCCTGCTGCGCTCGAAGGCGCGCCGCGAGCACGCGATCGCGGCGCAGATCGAGCGCCTGGGCTTCGAGGTCGCCGGACCGGCCGCGGTCGGGGAAAAACGCCGGATGGGCGTGCTCGAGCGCAGCTACTCGGTGGTCCGCGAGATCGACGCGCGCGACCTCGTGCAACTGCTGCGCTCGGGTGGGCTCGGCGTCGCCGAGCGGCGCAGCCTGCTCGAGCGCTTCGGCGCGCTTGCGCGAAGGCTGCACGACGCGGGTGTCGACCAGGAGGACTTCGCGCCGAACAACTTCCTGATGCGACCCGACGGAGCCCTCGTGATGATCGACTTCGAGCGCTGCGACGTGCGCCGCAGGGCGCTGGGCGCCGCGCGCTGGACGCAGCTCGCGAAGCTGCACCGCCGCGGGCTGGGCGTCTCGCGGAGCGATCGCCTGCGCCTGCTTCGCGCGTACCTGGGAGGCGCAGCCGGGCGCGAGCAGCGGCGCGAGGCGTGGCAGCGCATCTGGCCCGAGTTCCGGCGCATCCGCCGGCACGACGCCCGCCACGCGGAGGCGTCGGCGTTTCGCGAGGGGCGCAACATCGCCGTCGAGGGCGACGGCTGGGTCATGCGCGCGCGCGCGGGAGCGAAGACGATCGCGCTCGAGCTGTCACCCGAAGCCGCGCGAAGCTGCTGGCTGCGAGCGCTGCAGCTGGAACGACTCGGTCTTCCGGCGCTGCGGGCGGTTCGCCTCGCGGGCGGCCGCGTCGAGCTTCTCGACCCCGGCGCAGCAACTCCGCGCTCGCCCGCCGATCAGCTGGTCGCCCGCTCGCTCGCCGCGCTCGCGCCCTGGGGGCACTTCAGCGCGCCGCCTCAGTGGCTATTCACCGAGCACGGCGCGCTGCTTCGCAACCCCCAGGCCTTCGAGCTGGACCCCTGACGCCGCTGGCGTCACTGAGCCATGTAGCGGTTCGAGGCCCGGTACTTGGAGACGGCCTCGTCGTTGCTCGCGATCGCCGGATAGAAGTAGCGGACGGCGTGCCCGCAGGTGCGGCAGATCTTGTAGCAGAACTTGAAACCGTCGATCTCCCGGGTGTTGCCGACCAGCTCGCGGTTCTCGTCCGTGCAGCACTCCCCCGGCAGCGGAGGCGAGATGATCCGGCGCGGATAGTCGTTGTCCGGCTTCTCACTGGTCGAATAGCGGATGATGCTGCGCAGGTTCCGGTGCGGCTTCTGGTCGGCCGGCCTCAGGTTGCTTCCGATTCGCTTCATGTCTCTCTTGTCCTCACGTGACGGCCCGCGGGAGATCCTCCAGCAGGCGGCTGAAATCGTGGTACCGGGTCTGGCAGGGAGCCCCGTCGGCGTAGCGCCAGGTTCGATGCCGCGGACCGACCGCGAGCACGGTCGAGGAGCGCGTGCCGTATTCCGCTGTATGGACGCAGGGATTCTCGAGTGGATTCGAGTCGTGCGGATGCGCGCCGAGCAGGCGGGCCAGAGCGCAGACCAGCTTCTCCAGATCCGAGGTCGGGTCGAGAGCTTCGAGCATGCTCTCGATCCGGCGAACCTTGCCGGAGTCCGGGTCGTCCGGGTCGCGATTGCAGACGACGTGGATCCCGGGCGACAGCGACCGGGTCTCGAGGCGGTCGCCCTGCAGGCGGGCGAACCAGGTCTCGCGGCCGTCCGCCGCCAGCAGGTTGAAGGGCGTCGTCCGCTGCTCGCAGGCACGTTCGATCGCCGTCGCCGCTTCCGCGGCCGAGCGCTGCCCGAGCGCGTCCGTCACCAGGAGCCCGCGCGAGCGCGCAGCGGGGTCCCGAACCGCCACCGGGCGATTGGTGAGTCCGACGAAGAGGCCGTTCGAGTTCAATCCCATCCACGTTCCGCCCGCCGCGAGATCCTGCGGCGCGACGAAGGCAAGCGTTCCGTTCCCTGGAGCGAAGTGGCCCGGTGGCGCGGCGGGCCTCGAGAAGAATTCGTCCCGATTGGCCGCGACGACGACCGGAAACTCAGGTACGACGCGGTCCAACAGGATCAGCGTGCACATGGATCCACGCCTTCGGCCGAGGCCTCGCGGCGCATCGGAACCGCTTCGAAACGGGAATTCCGCGGATCCTCCGCGGTGTTGCGGGCCCAACGTATCATCTGGGGCGCGACCGCTCAAGCCACGGACAGCTCGATTCCGCGCGGAGGTGTCGGCCTAGGCCGGGGTGCTGTTCGAAACCACGCGCAGGTTTGGCGCGCCCGGGCGGGCCGCCGACCCGGCGCTGGCAGGCCGGGCGGAGTCCGAGGGCGGGCGGAACTCGAGGCCATAGCGCGCGAAGATCGGCTGGAGCACGTCGGCGGAGTCGAGCAGGGTCTTGCGCACGGACTCGAGGCCGTGCTTGACCGCATCCGCCCGGCGCCAGAACTCGAGCGGGTTCAGGTCGAAGAACTTCTCGTCGGTCTCGCGCGCCTCGATCACCACGATGTCGCCGCGAAACTGCTCGTCGTGCATGTAGGGGCGCAGGCCCATCGCCAGCCGGGTGTGGAGCATCGTGCGCAGGACCTGATTGATCACGGTCTGCAGCCCGCGGTCGGCGAGAAACCGGCTCCCGACCCGGCCGCTCGCGTGCGGGTTGTTCAGGAAGGGCCGGAACGGGTTGTAGCAGATGATCAGGTCCGCCCCCTGCTCCACCGCGACGTCGATGTTCGCGGTCCGCCGCACGCCTCCGTCGACGTAGTCCACGCCGTTGAAACGCGCCGGCTTGAAGAACCCCGGAAGCGCGCTCGACGCCTGCACCCCCTCCGAGATCGTGAGCCCGTGGTCGTTCTCGGGACCGAAGACCACGCGCTCCGCGTTGTCGAGGTTCGTCGCGGTGATGTAGAGCTTGCGGCCGGTCTCCCGGTAGAAGTCGGCGAAGTAGTTCGGCACGCCGACCTTGGCCATGTTGGTCGCCAGCCAGCGCTCGAGCGGCGCGTTGTCGAACGCGCCGGACGGCAACAGGGCGCCTAGCGGAGGAAACTGCCGTTTGGGCGAGATCTCCTCGTAGACCTCCATCAGGAACGCTTCCAGGTGGGTGTAGGTCGGCTCTTCGAGCAGCCGGCGCAGGTACGGCCCGAGGCGCTCCGGCAGATCGGGCAGCACGGAGAGCAGATCGAGCAGCAGCCCGGGCAGGTAGCCCGCCAGCCGGGCGCCGAAGACGGTCGCACGACCGATGACCTCACCGATGTTCGGGCTGTAGAAGTCGATCGGCCGCAGCTGGTCGATCCGCCGCGAGGTGCCCTCGAGCGCCTCGATCATCTCGTCGGGGGTGATCCCGGCGGCCAGGGAGGTCGCGAGGAAGGCGCCCGCGGAGAGCCCGATGTAGGTGTCGAGCTCGTTGACCTTGCGCCCGACCAGGAACTCGTCGAGCGCCTTCAGCCCTCCGACCTTGAAAGCGCCGCCCGAGACCGCCCCGCCCGCGAGAACGAGCGCGATCTTCGGGTTCTTGGGGGGGCGAAGACCGGAGCTGCGCTGGATCAGGGTCAGGCCCACCCGCGGCCCCCACGGTCCCGAACCCCGCCCGAAGCGTCGGCACCCTCCATTCCGGGGAGATCGGCCCTCCAGAACGGGAACTCGAGCCGCACCGGATCGAGGTAACACGCAGACATGCGACTGCGCCGGACTTTACGCAGCGCGTCACCCTTGTCAACCGAGCCTGCGGCGCTCTCAAGCGCGCAAGTCCTGCCGCCGATTCCGGGACGAAGGCGCAGGGTTCGAAGCGGCCCGTCGGCGGGAGGCGAGGTCGGAGTAGAATCCGTTATCGTCGCCTTGCGACGCAGGGTCAGGCCGGGGGACCGTCCGGTCCCCGAGAAGAGCAGAGATGAAACGCAGCCGAGATCGAAATGCCGCAAGCGTGCTGCTCGTCGCGGTGCTGTGTCTCTCGCTCGCTTGCGCCACGTCGACCCCTCCGGCGCCGGAGCCAGCGTCGGAGCCCGCCGCGAGCACGAGCGAGAGCGATGCGAGCGCCCCGGCCGAAGAGGCCAAGAAGCCGCCCAAGGCGGTGGCCCAGAGGCGGCGGCAGAACGGCATCGCCCGCCGCGCGGAGGCCGGACTCGAGTCGATGATCATCGGCACCTTGATCGGCGCGCAGGTCGGCGCCGGCGTCGGCGCCCTGCTGGGCGCCGCGACCTTCGGGCTCTACGGGGTCATCACCGGAGACGTGCCCTTCGAGTCAGGTCGACGCTCGGCGCCATCGGAGCCGCGCGACCGCGACGCGGACGACAAGATGGAGAGCGAAGTCGAGGAGGAGCTCGAGAAGCAGAAGGATCTCGAGGCCGAGATCGAGGCCGAGCTGAAGCGCCAGGAAGAGCTGCTGGCGGCGATCAACAAACAGGAAGAGCTGAACACCGCGCTCGAGGACGAGGCGCGCGATTGCGCCGGAGCCGTGAATCCCAGCGACCCGACCGCCGCTCCCACGCGACCTTGTCAGCGAGACATCCCCGATTCGATCTTCGAGACCAAGACCGAGAAGACCGGCAAGCAGGAGCGCATCGTGAAGACGCTCGACGCCGACCGCGACGGGCGCTCGGAGATCGAGATCGTGATCGATCCGAAGTCCGGCCAGACCGTCTCCCGCTCCGAGGACACCGACTACGACGGCACGCTCGACGCCGTGAACGCGTACCTGCCCGACGGACGCCTCGCCTCGCGCGAGGAGGACACCAACCAGGACGGCAAGCCCGACCGCTGGATCCTCTACGAGGGCGGCGACAGCGCGTCGCGCGTCGAGGTGGACCGGAACTTCGACGGCAGTCGCGACGGCTTCTACCAGTACCAGGCGGGCATTCTGGTGTACGAAGAGCACGACACGAACGGCGACGCCAAGGTGGACCGGCGGGTCGAGTACGTCTCGGGCGCGCGGAACGTCGAGATCGAGGACGCGAACCTCGATGGCGTGATGGACGCGCGCACCTACTTCGACGCGAGCGGCGTGCCGACCCGAATCGAACGCGACAAGAACCAGGACGGCAAGACGGACGTCTGGGAGTTCTTCGAGGGCAGCGACCCGGCGAAGGTCGTGATCGTGCGCCGGGAAGAGGACAAGAACGGCGACGGATCGGTGGACGTCACGTCCTTCTACGAGAACGGCAAGCTGATCCGCAAAGAGGTCTCCGACCCGTCCGTGCTGAACTGAGCGGGCTGAACCGAGCCCGGGTCAGGGCGCGGGCTTCGGCGCGTCCTCGGGCTTCTCGATCCCGATCTCGAGCACGCGCTCGCGCTCCTGCTTGCGGAACGCGTTCTGACGCTCGCGTTCGAGTCGGAGCTGGATTTCGCGGTTCCGCTGCCGGATGCGATCCCGCTCGGCCGTGAGCTCCAGATCGCTCATGCCCTGCTGCGCGAAGGTGAGGTCGAACTCCTTCGATCCGCGACTTCCGTCGGAAGCGAGCGCCGAGACGCGGATCCGGTTCAGGCCGGGTCGCACCGGCACGAAGCCCTGGAACGAGCCGTCGGGCGAGAGCAGCACGTCGTTCGGTCCGGCCCATTCCATCAGCGTCAGGTTCACCGCGACCACGTCCTCGATGTTCGCGAACGAGACTCCCGAGATCATCGCGACGATGTCGCCGGGTCGACGCACCGGTGTGTAGAGGCCACCCGTCGCTTTCGCCATCTCCGTCGCCGCGACCGGATAGTCGATCGCGGAAGGGCCGAGCCCGTACACGTTCAACATCACGCCCGCGACCCGGCACAGCTGCGCGGCGTCGATCGCCGCCAGCATGTCTTCCTTGTCCTCGACGTTCGCCTGCCCGAAGGGCAGCGACGGCTTTCCGTCCGTCAGGAACAGGATCACCTTCTTCGCGTGCGCGCGCGGACGCGACACCGAGCCCGGGAGCCCCGCCAGCTCGCGGAGCGCGAGCTTCACGCCCGCCTGCATGTTCGTGCCGCCGTTCGGCCCGCGGAGCAGCGTCGCTTCGAGCGAGCGCTTGACCGCGGCGTAGTCGGGCGTCAGCGCCTGCTCGAGCAGGGCGTCGTCGCCGCGACCGAGCCGCCGCTGCGTCACCGGATCGACCTCACCCGAGAACGAGACGACACCGACGTGAACGCGCGAGGGATCGAGCCCGTCGAGCAGGGCCTTCGAGGCCGAGACCTCGGCCGCGAGCACCGAGTCGTCCGGGTCGGTGTTGGGCGTGTCGGGCTGCGAGGAGATTGGAGAGCGCTGCGTCTCGCCGAGCACGCCGTCGCCGTCCACGTCGATCCCGCTCGGGTAGGCGGTCGATCCCGAGACGTCGAGCACGATGACCACGTCGAAGCTCGTCGGCCGCTCGCCCGCGATCGCGAGCCCCGCGAGCGGCGCCATGTCGGTCTTGTTGCGGATCGTCTCGCCGGGAAGCGGCGAGCGGATCTCGATCTGGACGGCATTGGCGTCCTGCGCGTTCGCGCGCGGGGCGTACGCCAGGCCCGCTGCGAAGAGCGCGAGACCGACCGATAGGGCCGCGAGCGGCCTCTGCGCGCGACTCCGCAAAGTGTCGGACCTACTGCGGCGCGCTGCCGCTCTGAAGCACCTCGGCGTCCGGTCGGATCTCGATCTCGACGCGACGGTTCTGCTGGCGCCCCTCGGCCGTCGCGTTGGTGGCGACCGGCATCTTCGAGCCGAACCCGATCGCCGTGATGCGCGCGGCCTGGACGCCTTCCGAGATGATGAAGGTCTGCACGGTGGCGGCGCGCTCCTCCGAGAGCTTCTGGTTGTAGCGGTCGTCGCCCTGCGAGTCCGTATGGCCCTTCACGATCAGGCGCTGCTGCGGGTAGCTCTTGAGCGTCGTTGCGAGCGAGCGAAGCCGGTCGTAGCCGCCCGGCAGGAGAGAGGAGGAGTTCGTGTCGAACAGGATTCCACCCGCGAAATTCACCAGCAGGGAGTCATCGCGCCGCTCGACCTCGGCGCCCGGAATCGCATCGATCTCCTTGGCCTGCTTGTCGAGGTAGTTGCCGATCAGGCCACCTGCGATCGCGCCGCCGGCCGCGCCGATCAAAGCCCCGCCCGCGCGGTGCTTCTTGCCGCCGATCGCCGCGCCCGCAGCGGCGCCCGCGAGCGTTCCGACGACCGCGCCCTGCTTGGTCTTCGTGTCGAGAAGCTGACCCTCGGCGCAGCCGAGCGTGACGGCAATGCACACCAGAGAGACCGCGGTCGTGATGGTTCGCAGAACGCGCATTCGAGTCTTCCTTCCTTGAGATCCGCGTAGATTGCTGCGCAGTGTAGGACGGCTATTCGCCCCGCGCACGAGGCGCGCCCGTTTTGCTCCAGTGCTCCGAGACCGCGCGGACGGTTTCGACCAGCACTCGGCCGACGGAATTCAGGCTCGACGCCGAGACCGATTCCAGCGAGTCACCCGCGGTGTGCCAGAGACGACCCGGCGAGACACGCCCGCCGAATTGGAAGTCGATCACGGCCAGCACGTGCTCGACGCCGAGCGCCGCGAACGGCGTGTGGTCGTCGATCACCGTCATCTCGGCCGTCGGATCGATGATCGCGCCGAGCCCCAGCCGCTCCGCCTCGCGCGCGAAGATCTCGCGCAGCAACGGTGACGAGCCCTGGTCGACGACGAGGTTCAGGTCCGCATCCCCGACCATGTCCACCAGGATCACGCTGCGAACCCGCTCGAGACTCCCGTCCGCCCGCATGCGCTCGGCGAGCGCGCTGCTTCCGTACAAGCCGTCCTGTCGAGTGATCGAGGCGCCGAAGGCCTCTTCGCCGTCGGCGAAGACCAGCTCGATCGCCAGCGGCAGCTCGTACGCGGCGAGCACGCGCGCGAGCTCGAGCAGCACCGCCGTTCCAGAGGCGCCGTCGTTCGCGCCGACGAAGCGGATTCCCGGGATGTCCTTCGTGTCGTAATGGGTGATCAGAAGGACGCGCTCCGCGGTGGAGTCGACGCGCCGCGCGATCAGATTGACCATCCGCCGCGGCTTCGCTCCCGGCGGGCCGGCCTCGAACGCGTGCTCCTCGACGACCCAGCCCGCCTGGCGAAGCCGTTCGCGGATCAGCTCGCGCGCGCGCGCCGCGCCGGGCGAGCCCGCCGGTCGCGGGCCGATGTGCACCAGCTCCTCGAGATCCGCGAACGCGCGCGTACCGTCGAAGCCCGCGCGCGCGGCCCGCGGCGGCTCGACGGCTCCGCGCTCGCCGCAATTGAGCGCCGCGGCGGCGATCAGCGCCGCCGCGAGCGTCGCGCGACGCCGCCCGACGCCGCGCACACGAGTTGCAGACGCGCCCGGTTCCAAGCTCGCGAGCATACACGGCACCCGTCCGTCCCGGCCGACCGCGCCACTTCTGCCGCGATCGCGCGACCATAGGAAGCACTTCCCCCGGTCCCGCGCGGGTTCGAAATGCTCTTGCGCGTCTTCGGCGCCACGCTTCACGTTCTCGACGGCGTCAGAGTCTCCGTCGAAGTCGAAGCGGGCGCAGGGTTGCCGGCGTTTCACATCGTCGGTCAGGCGGATCGCATCGTGAACGAGAGCCGCGATCGGATTCGCGCCGCGTTCCGCCACGCCAGCCTCGAATTCCCTCCCGGCCGCGTGACCGTGAATCTCGCGCCGACGGGGCTGCCGAAGGTCGGCTCGGCGCTCGACCTCCCGATCGCGGTCGGCATCGCGGGAACGCGCGTCGAGCTCTGCGAAGAACGCCTGCGCGGGTCGCTGTTCCTGGGCGAACTCGGGCTCGACGGCGGGCTGCGGCCGGTTCGAGGCGTGCTCGCGATGCTCGGCGCCGCGGAGGGGAGCGTGATCCGCGACGTGATCGTGCCGAGCGGAAATCTGTTCGAGGCGTCGCTCTGGCCACGACTCGCGGCGCTCGGCGCGGGAGATCTCGGCTCGGTGCTGCGCTGGCTTCGCGACGGCGAGGCGCTCGAGTCGCCGAGCCCGACCCCGCCTCGAGACGTGCCCGCGGAGCTCGCGCTCGATCTCTCCGACATACACGGTCAGGAGAGCGCCAAGCGCGCGCTCGAGATCGCCGCCGCCGGCGCGCACAACCTGCTTCTGGTCGGGCCGCCCGGCGCCGGGAAGACGCTGCTCGCGCGCCGCCTGCCGGGAATCCTGCCCGAGCTGGACAGCGAGGCCGCGCTCGAGGCGACGCGAATCCACAGCGCCGCCGGGACGCTCGGTCCCTCGGGGCTGCTCGAGCGGCCGCCGTTTCGCGCGCCGCACCACAGCACCTCCGACGCGGGAATGGCGGGCGGCGGGCGGCCGCTTCGCCCGGGCGAGATCACGCTTGCGCACCGCGGCGTGCTCTTCCTCGACGAGCTCCCGGAATTTCGCAGGCCCGTGCTCGAGGCGCTGCGCCAGCCGCTCGAGGAGGGCGAGATCCGGATCGCGCGCTCGCACGCCAGCGCGCGCATGCCCGCGCGATTCCAGCTCGTCGCGGCGATGAACCCGTGCCCGTGCGGCTGGCGCGGCTCCGCGGTTCGAGAGTGCAGATGCCTGGAGCCGGAAGTCGCGCGCTACCGGGCGAAGATTTCGGGACCGCTGCTCGACCGGATCGACCTGCACGTCGCCCTGGCCGCGGTTCCGTGGAAGGACATGCTCCGCGAGGGCCGCAGCGGCGAGACCAGCGAGCAGGTGCTCGCGCGCGTGCGCGCGGCGCGCGGACTCCAGCTCGAGCGCTACCGCGGCGAGCCGTGGAGCACGAATGCGCAGCTTCCCACGGCGGCGCTTCCGCGCCACTGCGCGCTGCGCGCGGACGCGCGCGCGCTGCTGGAGCGCGCGGTCTCGGCGCTGGGCCTGTCGATGCGTGCGGTCGTGCGCTGCCTTCGCGTCGCGCGCACGATCGCGGACCTCTCGGGAGCCGGCGCGATCGACGTCGGCCACGTCGCCGAGGCGATCAGCTACCGAGACGCCTCGCGAGCGCGCTAGGCCTGGTAGCGGATCACCACCCGCGAGCCGTCGGCGTAGCTCGACTCGAAGCGAGGCTTCCACTTGCCCCATTCGTCGGGGTACTTCGTGGCATACGCCGCTAGCAGTCGCCCGAAGACTGCGCGATCGCCGTCGATTCTCGCCTTCGCGACGAAGCTCGGGGCGGTCTGGAGCTTCTCGGGCGCCTTCGCGTAGGGTCCGAAGTCGCCGACCCAGACGCGCGCGCGATCCCGACCGGCCGCGAGCGCGCGGGCCTTCCAGGTCTTGGTTCCGGTCGCGATCACGACGTCGCCCGCATCGAGGAAGAACCAGACCTCGCCGTGGCAGCGGCTCTCGCTCCCGTCCTTCGCGAGCGGCGAGATGTAGGCGAGCGGGCTCTTCTTGGCGACTTCGAGCCAGGCGGTCCGATCTTCGGCGCGACCCAGCCGCGGCCAGAGCAGGGCCGTGCCGAGCGCGTACGCGCCCGTGACGAGCAGTTCGCGGCGCGACAGCTCCGTTTCAGACATCGTTCGGGACCTCCTGTCGATTTCGTGCGCGGACCGCGGATCAGCGGCTGGTTCCGCGGTTGCGCGTGCGGCGTCCGGTGCGCTCCGCGACCAATACCAGGTGGCGCGGCTCGCGGGCCCCGGTCGCCTCCGCGGGGTCGGCCACCGGCTCCGCGGCGTCGACGAGCCGCAGGCCCGCGGAGCGAAGCGACGCCAGAAGCGCGGGAAGACTGGCGAGGGCGGGATGAGGGGTCGCACTCGCCGCCGTCGCCCGCCACGGGTGCGCGATCGCGAGCACGACCCGCCCGCGCGGATGAAGCAGCTTGCCCAGGACCCGAAGCGCCGCTTCGGGATCCTTGCTGTCGTCGATGCAATCCAGAGCCGTGACCACGTCGAACGGGCCGCGCAACGGCGAGGCCGGCTCCAGCAGGTCGCGGACGCTCTCGACCTGAGCGCCTTGCTGGCCGAGCCCGCGCGCGAGAGCGCTCGAGTCGGATCCGACGTCGAGCACGCGGCGGCCGCTCACGCGGCCCGCGAGCGCGAGCACGAGCTCGAGCACGCGCTGCCGCTCGCTCGGAATCGCCTCGCGCAGACTCGCGGTCTCGCGCAAGCGCGCGGTCACGTGGCTCCAGGAATCCCCGCCGGGGGGCCGTGTCCGCCGTCGCGTCATCGTTCCGGCGAAGATAGCCAGGAGGCCCGCTCACGTCTCGTCGGCGAGCTCCATCTCGAGCATCCGCGCTTCGACGTCTTCGGGCCGGTGTGCGCGGCCCTGGCCGATTCCGGGGCAGAGCTTGCGCGCAGCGTCGGTCCAGCGGCCGGACTCGACCAGGTCGCGCCAGAACGGGAACGTCCGGCACTGGACCGGTCGCGCAGCGTAGACGGTGCAGCGCTTCGTGCCGGGCTCCAGGAAGATGCACGATTCGGACTCGAAGCGGAGCTGCGTCCAGCCGTACTCGTCCTTCTCCGTGTAGCGGCGCTTGAACTCCGCCAGCCCCAGACCGAGCTCGTCGGCGAGAGCTCGGGCTTCGTCCGCGTTCAGGTACACGTACGCGTACTCGCCGCGCGCGGTGCAGCACTCGCCGCAGAGCGTGCACTCGAAGCGTAGACCTGCGCGCGGGCTCAAACGCGGATCTCTCGCAATATCGCGAGTGCAGCGTCGATCTCGCTCGAACCGACGTCGAGGTGCGTCACGGCGCGCAGCGCATCGCTCGCGACGGGATTCACCAGCACGCCGCGCGCGCGCAGCGCCGCGCTCCAGGCGCCGGCCCCCGCGCGGCGGAAGATCACGATGTTCGACTCCGGCGGCTCGGGCACGGTGACGCCGGGAATCCCGGCGAGCCCGGCCGCGAGCCGCCGCGCGTTGGCGTGATCCTCGCCGAGCCGCTTGCGATTGCGCTCCAACGCGAAGATTCCCGCGGCGGCCAGGATTCCCGCCTGGCGCATGCCACCGCCCTGCTGCTTGCGGTAGCGGTGGGCGCGGCGGATCAGCTCGCGAGATCCCAGCAGCAGCGAGCCGACCGGCGCGCCGAGTCCTTTCGAGAGGCAGAAGCTCACCGTGTCGAACGACTCCGCCCAGCGCGCCGCCGGGATTCCGCTCGCAGCCTCGGCATTGAAGATCCGCGCGCCGTCCATGTGGCAGCGCAGACCGAGCTGCCGCGCCAGATCCGTGACCTGCCGCAGGCGCTCGAACGGAAACACGCGCCCGCCGGAGCGGTTGTGGGTGTTTTCGACCAGAAGCGCCGCGCTGCGCGGGAAGTGATCGTCGGCGGGGTACACCGCCGCGCGTAGCTCCTCGGGGCCGAACGATCCGCCGCTTCCGATCTCGACCAGCTGCACGCCCGCGAGCGAGGCGGCGCCTGCGGACTCGTACAGGACCATGTGCGCGTCGCGCGCGGCGATCGCGGCGTCGCCGGATTCGCTGAGCGCGCGGAGCGCGATCTGGTTGGCCATCGTGCCCGACGGCACGAAGAGCGCGGCTTCCTTCCCAAGCAGCGTGGCCGCCAGCTCCTGCAGGCGGTTCACGGTCGGATCCTCGCCGTACACGTCGTCGCCGACCTCGGCGCTCGCCATCGCCTCGCGCATCGCCGCGCAGGGCCGGGTCACGGTGTCGCTGCGCAGATCGATCGGATTCACGGCGCGGAGTATAACCCCGGCTCCGCGGGCGGATTGCGCAGCTCCAGCACGCGCGTGCCGCCGTCGAGCTGGAGCTCGCTTCGACCGGAAGGCAGCTCGATCAGAGTCGCTTCTGCCGCGCGCGCCTCGTGGATTCCGTAGCGGATCGCGCAGCTCCCGGAGCGAAGGCGCGCCCAGACCGCGCGCGGCTCCAGCTCGCCGTCGGGACAGACCGTCTGCACGCCGCGGAACATCTGCAGATACGGGTCGAGCTGCCAGCCGAGCAGAGAGACGTTGTTGTGCGCGTCGGCGCCGGCGAACCCGACCACGCGCCGCCCCGAGACCAGGAGCCCATCCCAGGCCTCGAGCTCGCGCGAGGGCCGCACCCACAGGTCCTCGAGCTGGGCGCTGCGGTCGAATCCGAAGCGCAGCAGCCGAAACGGCAGCAGCGGTCCGTAGAGCCGGGTGAAGTCCGAGGCGTTGTTCTGCACCTCGAGCCCGTCGAACTCCGCGTCCCAGTCGTGCCAACCGCCGTGCGAGAACGGATGCGCGACGACGGCGAAGCCTCCCTGCTCGTGAATCGCGGCGATCACCTCGCGCCCGGGACGGCCGATCGCCGGCACGCCGCGCTCGATCTCGAGCCCGAGCACGTGGCCATCGCGCGAGGCGAACTCCGCGCCGACCAGGATCAGGACCTTCCGGCCGTTCGGCGCGGTCGCGAGCCCCGCGTGCTCGCTTCCCGGCAGCAGCCCGGGCGAGTCCGAATCCGCGTGATCGGTGAGCACCACGAAGTCGAGCCCGGCCTCGCCGGCGGCCGAGAGCACGGCTTCGAACGGGGCGTCGCTGTCGTGCGACGGCGCGTGGTGGACGTGGATGACGCCGACCAACGCCGCGAGCGCGAGCGCCTTCACGCCCGACGCTCCGTCAGCGGATCGCGCTCATTCGCGCCGCGACTGCCGAGGCCTCCTCGGCCTCTGGGATGCGGCCCTGCCGCTGCAGGAAGCGCGACAGGCTGGTGTGGAAGAGCGGCTCGTCGGGGTCGCACTCGATCGCCTTTCGGATCGTCGCGATCGCATCGTCCAATCGGTTCAGCCGGCTGTAGACCTCGGCCAGTCCCTGATACGCGAGGCCGAACCGGCCGTCGCGCTCGATCACGCGCTGATAGCCGGCCACCGCTTGCTCGTAATCGCCCTTCACGAAGGCGTCGAACGCCTGCTGATACAGCGCGCGAAGCTCGGACATTCGCACCTCCTTGTGCGAGTCTAGCAATCCGCTCGGGAGGGTCATGAAAGCGCTCGTGATCACGGAGTTGCTCGGCGACGGGATCGGGCCGGAGCTGCGCGAGTCGGTGCACGGCGTCGCCGGGTGCCTGCCGCTCGCGATCGACTTCGAGCCGATCGACCTGTCGCTGGAACGGCGTCGCGCCGGCGCGGCAGCCGCGTACGACGAGGTCGTGGCGTCGCTCGCGCGCACCCGTCTGGGGCTGAAGTACCCGACGGTGACCGAGGGCGAGAGCCCCAACGCCGTGCTCCGCACGCGACTCGGGCTCTCGGTGATCCACCGGCCGGTGCACTCGATTCCGGGCATCGCCTCGAGCTTCAAGGAGACGGTGGCGCTCGAGATCGTGCGCGTCGCGACGGGCGGCACGTACGACGACCCCGGACAGCGGATCGGCCAGGACGTCGCGGTCTCGCTGCGGATCATCGAGCGCAGGCCGTGCACAGAGGCCGCGCGCTTCGCGTTCCGGCTCGCGCGGCAACACGGTCTGTCGGTAACGTCGTCCTCGAAGCACACGATCCAGCGCGCGACGGACGGGTTCTTCGAGGCGATCGTGCGCGAGGTCGCGGCCGAATTCCCCGACGTTCCCCATCGCGTCGAGCTCTTCGACGCGCTGCTGGCGAAGATCTGCCTGCGGCCGCGCGAGTTCTCGGTGGTGCTGACGCTGAACGAGTACGGCGACTTCCTCTCCGACATGGCCTGCGGGCTGATCGGCAGCATGGGGCTTGGCGCCAGCGGCAACTACTCGTTCGCGAAATCGGGCGAGATCGACGTGGCGATCTTCGACCCCGCCGGCGGGACCGCGCCCGACATCGCGGGAAGCGGGGTGTGCAATCCGACCGCGGCCCTGCTGGCGCTTGCGCTTCTGCTCGAGCATGCGCGGCACTTCGAGCTCGCAAGCCGGCTTCGCGGGGCGATCCTCGGCGCGATCGCGAGCGGCCGGACCACGCGCGACGTCGGCGGGACGCTCGGGACCGCCGCGTTCACCGCGTGCATCCGCGACGCGCTCGCCCGCGCGATCGCCTGAGGCCCGGCACGTGGAGATCCGCGAAATGCGGGCCGAAGATCGCGAAGCGGTGCTCGACCTGCTGGAGCACGCCTTTTCGGTCCGCGAGCTCTTCGAGCGCTACATGGACTTCGACCCGGCCTTCTCGTACTCCGACCTGCTGCTAGCCGTCGACGCGGGCCGACCGCTCTCGTGCGTGCAGATCTTCGCGAAGCCGATCCGCCTGCGGGGCGAACGCGTCCTGCTCGGTGGGATCGGCAGCGTCGCGACCCACGAATCCGCGCGCGGAAGGGGCCTCGCGTCGGAGCTTCTGCGCGAGGCGATCCCGCTCATGCGCGCCCGGGGCATGGCGCTCTCCCTGCTCTTCACGGGGCGCTTCGGCTTCTACGAGCGGCTCGGCTGGCAGCAGATCTCGCTTCGCTACTTCAAGCTCGCGCCGGTCGGGCGCAGGCCGGAAGCGCCGGAGGGCGTGCGCCTGCGCGCGTTCCGACCGGACGACCTGCCGCGCCTGGCCGCGCTCTACGATGCCTACACCGAGCCGCTGTCGGGTCCGACCGTGCGCGATCGGCGCTACTGGGAGGGCCAGCTGCGCACGGCCGGAACTCCCGACGAGGACTTCCGCGTTGGCGAACGCGAGGGCGAGATCCTCGCCTACGCGCGCGCCGCGGCGTTCGGCGGGAGGTCGCGCGTGATCGAGTACGCGCGCGGCGCGGGCGGTGCCGCGGCGCTCGCACACCTGCTCGCGGCGTTCGCGTCACCCGACCGGCGGCTCCCGGTGCCGCTGGTTCGGGACTCCGAGCTCGGCGATGCGCTCCACGCGCTCGGATTCTCGATCGCCCCCGACGAGGATCCCTCGCCGATGTGGCGGGTGCTCGATCGGTCGACGCTCGTTCGGATCGCCGGCGCGCCCGAGGATTGCCCCGATTCCGCGCTACTCGCGACGCTCGTCGGCGGCCCGCTGGTCACCTACTGGCCCTCCGATCGCTTCTGAGCGTCGCCTTGACGCGTGCGGAGCGCGCACGTAACGTCGCGGCATCGTGATTCGCCGGACCCAAACCGCGCTGCTTCTTCTCGGCCTTACCAGGGCGGGCGGGGTCCACCTGGTGCTCAGAGGCTGAGCACCAGACCAGTCGCAAGGAATCGGACCTCTCCCGCCGCGCCGGCCGGAGGGGTTTTTTTTCGCCCGCGGGAAGCTCCCGCGACCTCCTTCGCCGGCCCGGCGGCCGAGACGCTCCGAGGAGGTCAGCATGCAGGGCGTGAATTCTTCCAACCAAACGGGTCGCGAGCGCGTCGTCGTCTTCGACACGACGCTCCGCGACGGCGAGCAGGCGGCGGGCGTCTGCTTCTCGAAGGCCGCGAAGGTCGAGATCGCGACGCTCCTCGATGGAATGGGCGTCGACGTGATCGAGGCCGGCTTTCCGGGATCGTCGGCCGGCGAGCACGAGGCGGTGCGCGCCGTCGCGGAGTGCGTGAGACGCGCGCGCGTCTGCGGTCTTTCGCGCGCGATCCCGGCCGAGGTCGACCGCAGCTGGCTCGCGCTGCGCGGCGCGCGAAGCCCGCGCATCCACGTGTTCCTGTCGAGCTCCGAGATCCACCTCGCGCACCAGCTGCACCGCGGCGCGGACGAGGTCGTCGAAATGGCGCGCGCGGCGGTCGAGCGGGCACGCGGCTACACCGACGACGTCGAGTGGAGCTGCATGGACGCGACGCGCTCGGACCCGGAGCTGATCGCCCGGCTGGTGCGCGTGGCGATCGGGGCGGGTGCCACCACGATCAATCTCCCCGACACCGTCGGGTGTGCGCGGCCCGATCAGGTCGCCGCGATGTTCCGCGAGCTGCAGGCGCGCGTTCCCGAGGTGGGCGGCGTGACCCTGTCCTTCCACGGCCAGGACGACCTGGGAATGGCCACCGCGAACTCGCTGGCCGCGATTTCGGCCGGCGCGCGCCAGGTGGAGGTCGCCGTGAACGGGCTGGGCGAGCGAGCGGGCAACACCGCTTTCGAGGAGGTCGTGATGGCGCTGCGCGTGCACGGCGAGGCGCTCGGCGTCGAGACCGGCGTGGACACGCGCGGGATCTGGGCGGTCTCTCAGGCGGTCGCGCGCCGCTCGGGATTCGCGGTGCCGCCGAACAAGGCGATCGTCGGCGGAAACGCCTTCCGCCACGCGTCCGGCATCCACCAGGACGGGGTGCTGAAATGCCGCGAGACGTACGAGGCGGTCGATCCGGCCGAGATCGGGCATCCCGTCGGCACGCAGATCGTGCTCGGCAAGCTCTCGGGCCGCGCGGGCTTCGCGTCGCGCGTGCGCGCGCTGGGGATCGCGCCCTCGGAGGCCGCGCTAGAGCGCGCCTTCGCCCGCTTCCAGGAGCTCGCGGACGGCCGGAGCGAGATCGCCGACGAGGAGCTGGCCGCGCTCTGCCGCGAGCCGGATACGGGCGCGCGGGCGGCGCGCGCTTGAACCCTGCGGGCGATCCGGGACCCTCGGCGGAATGGCGATGGCCGCGGACGTGATGCGACGCGCGCTCGGCTCGGTGCTGCGCAACGCGCGCTACTCGGCGCTGTTCCTGCTCGCGGGCTCCGAGGCGCTGATCGTGGAGTGGTGCCTTCGCGCCGCGAGCGGTCGGAGCCTCGGACTCGCGGCGGGCGCGGCGCTGGTCGTCGCGCTCGCGGTGCTGAACGTCGCGACGCTCGCGCTGCTGCCGCGGCTCGCGAGAAGCACCGCCGGCGGCTATCGCCTGGGGCGGCTCTGGCTGGTCAGCAGCCTCGGCGCGCTGATCAGCGGGCCGCCCCTCGCGCTCGGATTCGCGCTCTTCGCGCCGATCGCGCTGCTGCACCGGCCGGGCGCCGAGGCGCTCCTCGTGGTCGTCGGCGGCGCTGCGCTCGCGCTCGGCTTCGGGTCGATGTTCTGGGGCTGGCTCGTGGGACAGCGCCGCGTCGAGGTCGAGCGTCTGGACCTGCCGCTTCGCGGTCTGCCCGACGCCCTGTCGGGGCTGCGCGTAGCGCAGATCTCCGATCTGCACATCGGCATGCAGCTTCGCGCGCCGCTGCTGCGCCGGCTGCTCGCGCGCGTGAACCGGCTCGAGCCGGATCTGATCGTGATCACCGGCGACATCTTCGACTTCGATCCGAGCTACATCGAAGAGGGCTGTCGCGAGCTCGCCGAGCTCGACGCCCCGCTCGGCGTGTTCGCCGTGCTCGGCAATCACGACACCTACACCGGCGCGGACGCCGTCGCGCTCGGGCTCAAAACGTGGACGCGCATCCGATTGCTGCGCAACGACTGGGTGCGCATCGAGCTCTCTGGCGGAGCGCTCGCGCTCGCCGGGGTCGAGGATCCAGGGCACGGCTGGAACGAGCGCGACGGCACGCACGAGGCTCTCGAGCGCCTGGCCGCCGAGATCCCGGGCGACCTCGCCCGCCTGCTCCTCATCCACCGGCCGAGCTGGTTCGGGCAGGCGGCCCGGCTCGGTTTCCCGCTCGCCCTGGCGGGACATACCCACGGCGGCCAGATCGCCCTGCCCCGCCCCGGCCACCACCACAACGTGTCGAGGCTGATCTCGCGCTGGACCCGGGGGGTGTTCCGCGACCCCGGGACCGGATCAATTCTCTATGTAAATCGAGGACTTGGCGTTGCCGGCCCGCCCGTTCGCCTGAACTGCGCGCGAGAGATCTCGCTCTTCCGGGTGGTTTCCGCGCGATCGCCGTAAGAAAAATCCGGACTCTCGTTGCCAATTTCCCTCACACTGCGCCGCGGGAAGGGAAGCCCACTCCAGGGATACGAAATTCATGAAGCTCTCGAGTCGGATCATTCTCGGACTCAGTGCGGCGCTTCTTCTGTCGGCCACCCCTTCCGCCGCGGCGACGCTCGGGTTCGGGTGCATCTCGAACAACTCGCCGGCGAACTGCACGATCGCGGAGGCCCAGCTCGCGGTCGACGTGACCGACGCGGGCGGCGGCCAGGTGCTGTTCACGTTCACGAACCTCGGCCCCGCGGCCTCGTCGATCACCGACGTGTACTTCGACGACGGGTCGCTGCTCGCGATCGCGCTGGTGAACAACGCCCCCGGCGTGGACTTCTCGCAGCTCGCGACTCCCGCGAACCTGCCAGCCGCGAACAACGCCTCGCCGCCGTTCCAGACCACGGCCGGCTTCTCGGCGGATTCGAACCCGCCGGTTCAGCCCAACGGCGTGAACCCCGGCGAGACGCTCAGCATCCAGTTCAGCCTGCAGGGAATCCAGACCTTCTCCGACGTGCTCGCGGAGCTCTCGGACGGCCGACTGCGGATCGGGATCCACGTGCAAGGGTTTGCGGGCGGCGGGAGCGAGAGCCTCGTGAACGTCCCCGAGCCCGCCTCGATCGCCCTGCTCGGACTCGGTCTCGCCGCGCTCGCGTTCGTTCGCCGAAAGCGAATCTGACCCCGCAGCTCGTTCGAGCTCGATCGCCCGGCTTGGTCCGGCCGATGGCCGCCCGCTAGACTCGGACCACCACGCTCCCGGATCCTCCGGAGTCGTGCCGCGGTCGAAGGGGATTCATGCGGCGACCGATCATCTGGATCCTGTCGCTCGCGGTCGCGGCGATGATCGGCGCAGCGCTCTGGTCGGCGCGCACGCAGGTGGCCGAGAATTCCGTGCTCGTGCTCGAGCTCGGCGGCGATCTCGAGGAGGCGCCGCCCAGCGATCTGCTCGCCAGGTTGCAGGCGCGAGGGCCGGCGCTTCCAACGCTGCTGCTGCTGCTCGACATGGCGGCCGCGGATTCGCGCGTGCAGGCGGTGCTGGTGCACATTCGGCCGCTCTCGCTCGGCTACGCGCGAATCCAGGAGCTGCGCGACGCGCTCGCGCGAGTCCGCAGCGCGGGCAAGCGGGTGATCGCGCTGGTCGACGAGACCAGCCTGAACGCGACGCGTGAGCTCTACCTCGCGTCGGCTGCGGAGCGGGTCTACGTAGAGCCGGCGTCGCTCGCTCCGCTCGCCGGGATCGCCGGCCAGTACCTGCACCTCGGCGGCTTCTTCGAGAAGATCGGCGTGGAGTGGCAGGTCGCGCGCGTCGGCGAGTACAAGTCGGCCGTCGAGCAGTTCGCCGCGCGCGAGATGAGCCCGAAGGCGCGCGAGATGACCGACGCGCTTCTCGACGGGATCTTCGCGCAGATCGTCGAGGGAATCGCCGCGGGCCGCGGAGTCGACGCCGCGAGCGTGCGGGCCCAGATCGAGGCCGCCCCCGGGACCCCCGACGAGCTGGTCGCGGCCAGGCTCGCGGACGGAATCGCGTCGCGCGACGAGGTGCTGGCGAAAGCGGACCTGCAGGGCGCAAGCGAGCTCGAATCGGACGACTACGTGCGCGTGGACGCCCGCTCCCTGGGACTCCGCACCGGCCCGACGATCGCGCTCGTCTTCGGCGAGGGCACCATCGTCGAGGAGCGTGGGCGCAGCATGAGCCGGGTCTTCGCCGCGGACGAGACGGTCGAGTCGCTCGACGACGCCGCGAAGAACGACGAGATCCGGGCCGTCGTGCTGCGGATCAACTCCCCGGGCGGCGGGGCGCAGCCGTCCGACAAGGTCTGGCGGGCGGTCTCCCGCGTGCGCGCGAAGAAGCCGATCGTGGTCTCGATGGCCGACTACGCCGCCTCGGGCGGGTACTACGTCGCCAGCGGCGCGACCGCGATCGTGGCCGAGCCGGCGACGCTCACGGGGTCGATCGGCGTGTTCCTGCTGCGGCCGTCCTTCTCCGGCCTGTACCGGAAGCTCGAGATCGGGACCGAGCTGATCGAGCGCGGCCCGTACTCTGGCGTGATCGGCGGCGATCGCCCGTTCACCCCCGAGCAGCAGGCGCGCACCGACAGCTTCATCGAGGCGAGCTACCGCGAGTTCCTCGGCCGCGTGTCGACGGGACGCGAGCTCTCGACCGAAGCCGTGGACGCGCTCGGACGCGGGCGCGTCTGGCTCGGAAGCGACGCCTTCGCGCGCAAGCTCGTCGACGAGGTCGGCGGTCTGCGAGCCGCGATCGAGCGCGCGCGCAAGGAGGCCGGGATCGAGAGCGAGCCAGATCCGGCGCGGCTGATCCTGCCCGCGCCGCGCAGCACAGCGGAGCAGGG
>VGRW01000030.1 GCA_016875225.1 Deltaproteobacteria bacterium | reverse complement strand
ACTCTGTCTGCACAGGTCGACCCTTTCTGTTGGCCCGTTTTGTCTTGCAACTCAACGGTTAACAGAAGTCAGCCGGCCTGTGCTCGTTTGAGTGGTGAGAAATCCAGGCTAGCCCTCGGGCCGTGCCGATCCGTCGCTGCGGAACCGCTCGATCATTTCGGAGGGGATCCGGCGCGGGCGCTGCGTCTTCGCGTCGACGTAGGCCCAGGTGGTGATCGCGGCCACGAGCAAGGCCCCGTCCGAGGCGCGCGTGAAGCGCGAGTGGCGGATGCTGCGCGCGCCGCTCATCGCCTCGACCCAGGTCTCCTCGACGATCTCCTCGCCGGGAAGCGCGGAGCGCTGGTAGTCGATCTCGTGGCGGCGCACGATCCAGACGGCCCCTTGCTCGCGCAGCGTAGCGTTGTCGGAGCCGCGGCGGATCGCGTGCGCGCCGGCCAGCTCGCCGACGAAGCCGAGCCAGCGCACGTTGTTCACGTGGCCGAGCTCGTCGCAGTCGGCGGCCTCGATGATGCGCGTGCGCCTGAAGACGGCTCCGCTCATTCCGCTTCGAGAAGCAGCGCCGCGCAGTAGTCGCGATACGGCGACGACGGCATCGCCGCGACCGCGCGCTCGAGTCCGGCCGCGTCGATGAAGCCCTGCCGGAACGCGATCTCCTCCGGGCAGGCGATCTTCAAGCCCTGCCGCTGCTCGATGGTGGCGATGAAGTTCGCGGCCTCGAGCAGGCTCTCGTGCGTGCCGGTGTCGAGCCAGGCGATGCCGCGTCCCAGACGCAGCGCGCGCAGCTCGCCGCTCTCGAGATAGCCGCGGTTCAGATCCGTGATCTCGAGCTCGCCGCGCGCGGAGGGCCGCAGGCGCTTCGTGCGCTCGACGATCGTCGCGTCGTAGAGGTAGATGCCGGGCACCGCCAGATTCGAGCGCGGACTCGCGGGCTTCTCGACCAGCGAGAGCACCTTCCCGCTCTCGTCGAACTCGACCACGCCGTAGCGCTCCGGATCGCGCACCGGATAGCCGAAGATCACCGCGCCGGTGCGGAACTCGCGCACGATCTCGTCCAGGCGCATTCGCCCGTAGAAGATGTTGTCGCCCAGGATCAGCGCGACGTTTCCGCCGTCGATGAAGCGCTCGCCGACCAGGAACGCCTGCGCGATCCCCTTGGGCTCGGGCTGCACCGCGTAGCGGATCTGCAGGCCCCAGAGGGAGCCGTCGCCGAGCAGGGACTGGAAGCGGGGCACGTCCTGCGGCGTGGAGATCAAGAGGATCTCGCGGATTCCCGCGAGCATCAGCGTCGCGATCGGGTAGTAGATCATCGGCTTGTCGTAGACCGGCTGCAGCTGCTTGCTCGCGACCTGCGTGAGCGGGTGCAAGCGCGAGCCGGCGCCGCCTGCCAGGACGATCCCCTTCATGCGCACCTCTCCTGCTCGGACGCGGGCATGGTAGCAGGCGACCTGCGCGACACTCGCGCCGGTCAGCCGAGGAGCTTCGCGATCTCGTCCGCGGACAGGCCGGCTTCGCGAAGCAGCTCGGCGGAGTCCGCGCCGAGCTCCGGCGCCGGGCGATTCGCGGGCATCGGGAACGCGGACATCAGGAAGGGCGTTCCCACGCCCGTAAACGCGCCCACGCGCGGGTGCTCCACCGTCGGCAGGTAGCCCATGTCGCGTGCCTGCGGGTCCGCGGCCACCTCGTCCAGTCGGCGCACCGCGGACCAGATGATGCCGGACGTCTCGAGCGCCTGCTCCCAGTCCGCGAGCGAGCGCGAGACGAAGATCGGGTCGAGGATCTCGACCAGCGCGCGCGAGTTCTTGTAGCGCTCGACCGCTCCGGAGAAGCGCGGGTCGGCGATCAGGTCCTCGCGCCCGAGCGCGCGACAGAGCGGTGCCCAGTATCGGATCGAGTCGATCATCACCAGCATCAGCCAGCGCTCGTCCCGGGTCGGGTAGAGGTTCCAGAGCGGATTGCGCGGCTGCTTGCGGTCGTGCATCGGCGGGCTCTCGCCGGCGACGAGAACCTGCGCGAGGTCGTTTCCCTGGATGTACAGGCCGATCTGCAGCAGCGACACTTCGATCGCCTGGCCGACGCCGGTGCGGTCGCGCACGCGCAGCGCGGCGAGGATTCCGCAGACGAGCGACATGCCGGCGGCGTGATCGCCGGTTCCCGGGCGGAGGAACGCCGGCGTCGCATCCGGCGCGCGCAGGATGTCCATCATGCCCGTGCGCGCCCAGTAGGCGGTGTAGTCGAACGCGGGCCGGTCGGCCTCGTCCCCGCGCGTTCCATAACCGTTCAGTGTCGCGTGGACGAGCCCGGGGCGGCGCGCGCGAAGGGTCGCGGGATCGAGGCCGAAGCGGAGCTGGCGCCCGGGGAGCAGGTTGGTGAGGAGCACGTCGGCGCGATCGATCACGCGCAGGAGCGCGTCGCGCGCCTCGGGCCGGGACAGGTCGAGCGCGAGCGAGCGCTTGCCGCGATTGTCCATCTCGAAGGCGGGCGAGACGTCGATGTCGCTGTCGAACCCGTTCATCCGCGGACGGGTGTGCCGGTACAGCTCCCCCTCGGGCACCTCGACCTTGATCACCTCCGCGCCCAGATCCGCGAGCAGCGCCCCCGCGGATGGCGCGGCGACGAAGCTCGCGACCTCGACGACCCGGATTCCCTCGAGCGGTGCGGTCATCGCCGGACCCTCACACCCGGGGGCGCGAGGTGTCAAGGAGCGTGCTATAACGCCGCCCATGGCGAAAAAGGGCGCGCGCGAGAAGATCAAGCTGGAGAGCACCGCGGGTACGGGCTTCTTCTACACCACCCGGAAGAACAAGCAGAACACCCCGGACAAGCTCGAGATCAAGAAATTCGACCCGGTCGCGCGCAAGCACGTCGTCTTCAAGGAAGCGAAGCTGAAGTAGGCCTGCGCGCGGGCGTAGAATCCCGCGCATGGACTTCAGCCAGGACGCGGACTACCAGAGCATCAGCTCCGAGGCCGGAAAGCTCGCCGGCGGCTTCGACGACGGCTACTGGCTCGAGCACGACGAGAAGAAGCTCTTCCCCTGGGAGTTCTACAACGCCTTCGCGGCCGCGGGCTGGGTCGGCGTGCTGGTCCCGGAGGCCTACGGGGGGGCCGGGCTCGGCGTGATGCACGCGGGCGCGCTGCTGCGCGCGGTGGCGGGCAGCGCCGGGGCGATGAACGCGGCCTCGACCCTGCACCTGTCGATCTTCGGCATGGGCCCCGTGATCCATCACGGCTCCGAAGCGATGAAGCGCAAGTACCTGCCGCCGACCGCGACCGGCGAGCTGCACGTCTCGTTCGGGGTGACCGAGGACGACGCCGGCACCGACACCTCGCGGATCCGCACCTTAGCGCGCCGGGACGGCAGCGGCTGGGTCGTGAACGGCAAGAAGGTCTGGAACACCAAGGCGCAGCAGGCGCAGAAGATCCTGCTGCTCGCGCGCACGACGCCGCGCGAGGAGTGCAAACGCCGCCTGGACGGGATGACGCTGTTCCTGGCCGATCTCGACCGCGCGCACTGCGAGATCCGCGAGATCCCGAAGCTCGGGCGAAACGCGGTGAACTCGAACGAGGTCTTCATCCACGATCTGCCGGTCTCGAACGACGACGTCGTGGGCGAGGTCGGGCGCGGCTTCTACACGCTTCTCGACGGCATCAACCCGGAGCGGATCGTGATCTCGGCCGAGGCGTGCGGGATCGGCTTCCGGGCGCTCGAGCGGGCGATCGCGTACGCGAAGGAGCGCGTGGTCTTCGATCGGCCGATCGGGCAGAACCAGGCGATCGCGCACCCGCTGGCCGACTCCTACAGCGAGCTGGTCGCGGCGGAGCTGCTGTGGCAGAAGGCGGCCTGGACCTACGATCGCGGCGAGCCGGCCGGCCCGCTCGCGAACATGGCGAAGGTCCGCTGCGCGGACGCGTCGTTCCGGGCCTGCGACCGCGCGCTGCAGACGCTCGGCGGGTTCGGCTACGCGCGCGAGTACCACGTCGAGCGCTACTGGCGCGAGGCGCGGCTGATGCGGATCGCGCCGATCTCGCAGGAGATGGCGCTGAACTTCGTCGCCGAGCACGTGCTCGAGCTGCCGCGCTCGTACTGAGTCGCTTGACCCTCTCCGGCAGGCTGAGTAAGTTGCCTACTCCCGTCGGGCCCGGGGGTTGAGAACGGACGACCATGCGGTGGACCACCCTCGACCGGCCGCGCTCGGATTAGCCGCATGCCCCCACCGTCCGACCTCGCTCGCAGCACGGCTCTCGGCGGCGGAATCGCGGCCGGGGTGCTCGCGTTCCTCGCTTGGTGCCTGGTCGTCTTCGGCGCGCTGGTTCGCGCTCACGGCGCCGGCCTCGCGTGTCCGGATTGGCCGCTCTGCTTCGGCGAGCTGATCCCCGAGTTCGACTTGCAGGTCGCCTTCGAATGGGGCCACCGAGCCATGGCAGGAGCGCTATCGGTCGTGCTCGTCGGGCTGGTGGCGTTCGTCCTCAGGGTGCGCGAGCTGCGCGCGCGCTTCGGCCCGACGATCGCCGCCATCGTCGGACTGCTCGTCGTGCAGGTCGTGCTCGGCGGACTCACCGTCCTGCTCGGGCTCGCGCCGTGGACGGTGACCGCGCACCTCGTGACGGGGAACTCCTTCGTGGTGTCGCTCGCCTGGCTCTCGGGCGGGCTGCGCGAGTTCGCCCGGCCTGCGCCGGTTCGACGCGCGGAGCTCCCGGGCGCGGTCGAGAAGCTCGTCGCGCTCTGCGCGCTCGTCCTGCTGGTTCAGTTCGTGCTGGGCGGGCTGGTCTCGAGCCACTACGCGGGCCTCGCCTGCGCGACCTTTCCGCTCTGCAACGGTGACTCGCTCGCGCCCTCGCTCGCGGGGCCGATCGGCTTGCACGTCCTGCATCGCCTGAACGCGTATCTGCTCGGCAGCGCGTATGCGCTGCTCGCCTGGCGCGCGCGCCGCTCCGAGCGCGTCGGCCGCCTCTCGGCGCTCGCGCTCGGGATTGCGATCTCGCAGGTGGCCGTCGGCGTCGCGAACGTGCTTCTCGAGGTTCCGCGCGAGATCACGGGCCTGCACTCGGCACTGGCGACCGCGCTCGCGCTCGCGACCGCGATGCTGGTGCGCGAAGCGCTGGCGGCGCGACTCATGGGATCGGCGAGCGCGCAGGTCGCGTCCCGCCGTCCGCGAGCGCTCGAGGGTGCGCGGTGAGCGCCGCGGCCGAGTACTTCGCGCTGACCAAGCCGCGACTGCTGCCGCTCGTGCTCTTCTCGGGCGTTCCCGCGCTCTTCATGGCGCAGGGGCGTTGGCCGTCGTTCGAGCTCGCCGCGCTGACGCTGCTCGGCACGGCCCTCGCGGCGGGCGCCGCGAACTCGCTGAACAGCTACCTCGAACGGGATCGCGACGCGCAGATGGAGCGCACGCGAACGCGCCCGTTGGCCGCAGGAAGGCTCGACCCGCGCCGCGCGCTCGCCTTCGGGCTGGGGCTCTCGTGTCTCGGAACGGGGCTGCTCTGGATCGCCTCCGGACCGGCTGCCGCATCCATCGCGCTGGGCGCGATCCTGTTCTACGTGTTCGTGTACACGCTCTGGCTGAAGCCGCGCACGCCGTTCGCGGTCGTCGTCGGTGGGGTCGCGGGCGCGATCGCGCCGCTGATCGTCGACGCGGCCGTGAACGGCTACGTATCTGCGGCCGGCTGGCTGCTCTTCGCGATCATCTTCATCTGGCAGCCGCCGCACTTCTACGCGATCGCGCTGCATCGCCGCGCGGACTACGCGGAAGCGCGGTTCCCGATGCTTCACGATCGGATCGGCGAGGACGCGACGCGAACGCGGATCGTGCTCTGGATCCTCGCGCTCGTCCCCGTGACGCTCGCGCCCGTCGCGCTGGGACTGCTCGGCTCGACCTACGCGGTGATCGCGGGCGCGCTCGGGCTGTGGTTCCTCGGCGAGGCGCTCGTGCTGCGGCGCCGCCGCGATCGCGACAGCGCGCGCCGCACGTTTCTGGTCTCGCTCGTCTACCTGCTGGGCACGTTCGCGGGGATGATCGGCGATCTGGTCTGGCGCAGCGTCGCGTGAGCTGCGTCGGCGTCGTGAACGACGAAGGCATCCGCGATCTGATCGCCTTCATCCGAAGGCTCTCCGGCACCTGAGCGGCCCCTGCCGCTACCTCGGCCAGTCGTTGGTCCGGCAGTTCTTCGCGTCGATCGCGCTCACGACCTGCAGGTAGCCGGGCCAGCCGAAGAACGGGATGAAGCCGAGCCAGAACTTCTTCTTCGGAATGCCATTCCAGCCCTGTCCGGAGTTCTTCATCTCGCCCAGGCCCGGATGCGCGATCGACATCCACATGGCGCCGTTCCCGTTGCAGACGGGCTCCGCACGGGTCTGCGCCTCGGCGGGCGCCGCGAACGGCAGAGCCGCAAAGGTCGCCGCGAAGAGGAGCGACACCGCGGCGGATCGGGTTCTCGCGAAGAGTCGGCTGGTCATCGGATGGTCCCCCCATCGGCTCGGGCCCGAAGGCCCGAGCCGGGAATGTGACCGCCGCAGGATGCACGACCCCCGACGTTCGCGAAAGGCCGCTCGCCCTACGAGAGCTGCGCGGCGCTGTAGCCCAGGATCTCGCGCGCGATGATCAGGCGCTGGATCTGGCCGGTGCCTTCGTAGATGTCGGTGATGCGGCAGTCGCGGAACCACTTCTCGAGCAGGAACTCCTGCGAGATCCCCATCGAGCCCAGGATCGCGATGCAGCGCTGCGTCGCGGTGCGCGAGATCTCGCCGCCCTTGGCCTTGGCGATCGACGCTTCCAGGTTGTTGGGCTTGGCCTCGCCCGAAAGCCAGGTCGCGTGCAGCACGTCGAGCATGGCGGCCTCGATGTCGGCCTCGATCTCGACGAGTTGCTGCTGGATCGCGGACCGGGCGTGCGGGCCGGCGCTCCAGTCCACCTCGACGCCTTCCTTGGCGAGCGCCTCCTTGGTGAAGTCGAGCGCGGCCTGCGCGATGCCGAGCCCGATCGCGGCGACCGCGGGGCGCGTCATGTTGAAGGTCTTCATCACGCCCTTGAAGCCGCCGCCGCCCTGGCGAGCGACCTTCTCGTCACCGCCGAGCAGGTGGTCGCGCGGGATGCGGCAGTCGCGGAACACGTAGGCCGCGGTGTCGTCTGCGCGGATGCCGAGCTTCTTCTCCTTGTGTGTGACCTCGAAGCCGGGCGTGCCCTTCATGACGATGAAGCTCTTGATGCCGCCGCGACCCGCCGACTTGTCGACCGTGGCCCAGACGACCACGCCCTCGGCGCGACACCCGGTGGTGACGAAGATCTTCTCGCCGTTCAGCACCCACTCGTCGCCGTCGAGCACGGCCGTGGTCTGCACCGCCTTGGAGTCGGAGCCACAGCCCGGCTCGGTGATCGCCATGGCGAGCGTCTTGTCGCCCCAGCGCTTCTGCTGCTCGGCCGATCCCGAGGCGCGAAGCGCCGCGTTGCCCAGCCCGCCGGTGCCGCGCCGCATGCGCACGGTGTAGTCGCCCCAGGTCTGGCCGGCGCTGATCAGCATGCTCATCACGCCCATCGACGTGTCGAGGTCACCGCGCCCGGCCAGGTAGGCGAACGGGTTCTTGAAGTCCCTGGCCTCGGGCAACTCGTCTGGGGCGAACTCCTCCTCGTGCTCGTCGTAGTAGCGGGCGTAGTTGCGGCAGATCAGCGCCTCGCTGCGCACGGCCGCGAGGACCTTCTCGTCGTTCTCGGTGAGGGTGAAGTCGATCATCTCTGGTTCTCCTGGGCTCTAGAGCGCGCAGACGGCTTCGTTGACCGTCAGGGCGCGGGCGTTTCGGTACCACATCTCGACCGGGTACTCGCGGATGAAGCCGTGGCCGCCGAAGACCTGCAGGCCGTTGTCGGCGATCTTCATGACCTCGCGGTTCACGTAGGTCTGCGCGAGCGTGGTGGCGCGGGTCGCGTCGAGGCCGTTCTCGAGCTGGCTCGCGGCCTTCCAGACCAGATGGCGCATCGAGCTCACCTCGATCTGCATCTCGGCGAGCATGAACGCGATCGCCTGCTTCTGGGCGATCGGCTGCTCGAACGCGATCCGGTCCTTGGCGTAGGGGATCGCGAGCTCCATCACCCCGCGCGCCAGGCCGAGCGCCAGCGCGCACGACGCCGCGCGAACGCTGTTCACCAGCCGCGCGCCGTCGATTCCCTTCTCGCCGCCGAGTCGCGCTTCGGCCGGAACCTCGACGCGGTCGAGCGTGACCGAGAAGCGCGGCAGGCACTGGAAGCCGAGCGTGCGCTCGGCCGCGGGCGCGATCGAGAGGCCCTTGGCGTCTCGCGGGACGATGAAGGCCTCGAGGCCCGCGAGCCCGTCCCGGGCGCCGCGCGCGACGACGAGCAGATGGCTCGCCGATGCTGCGAGCGGGACCAGGCGCTTCGCCCCGGTGAGCGAGAAGCCGGTGCCCTTGGGCTCGGCAACCGTGCGCAGGTTGCCGGGATCGAACGTGAAGTTCGGCTCGAGCAGCGCGAGGGTCGCGGCGTGGAACTTCGAGCCGGTGAAGAGCGGCAGGTACGCCTGCTTCTGCTCGTCGGTGCCGAAGTCCAGGATCGGCTGCACGAAGAGCGCCGGCGTCATGGCCGCCGCCGCGAGCGGCGCGTCGCCCCAGCCGAGCTCTTCGAGCACCAGCGCGTTGGTGATCGGCGAGCGACCGATTCCGCCCCCGCCGTAGGACTCGGGAATTCCGCCCGCGACCAGGCCGAGCTCCCAGCTCTTCTGCAGCAGCTCTTCGGGCAGCTCGTGCTTCTCGTCGCATGCCCGCGCGATCTCGCGCATCTCTCCGGCCGCGAACTCGTGGACGGTCTGCCGGATCAGTTCCTGCTCTTCCGTCGGTCCGAATGAAATCATGGGCTGTCTCCTCGTTCCTTACGCTTTGGGGTGTAGGGCTGGTGGAAATACCAGGCGATCGATCCGCCTTGTCCGTCCTTGGTGAGTCGGCCCTCGCTGTACGCCTCGCGGTCGTCCATCAGGCCGATCGCGAGCAGCGTCCAGTCGCGGGCGTCGGCCGTGTAACGCACCTGCGCGCGCGGCGCGTAGCCCTCGTGGACACGGCAGGCGCCGTCGTCGATCTCGACCACCCAGACGCCGCCGCCCTTGCCGGTGAGCCGCAGCTCGTAGGTGATTTGCACGTCGCGCGCGCGATCCTCGCGCAGCAGGAAGGGCAGGGCTTCGACCACCGAGGCGGGCGTGGTCTCTTTGAAGGGGCCGGTCTCGTTCATGAAGTGGCGGACCCACCAGAGCGCGATCTCGCGCACGATCGGCTCGAGCGTGCGGCCCAGGTCGGTCAGGGCGTAGAGCGATCGATTTCCCTCGGGGACCGCGTGCACCAGGCCGCGCTCGGTCATCTGCCGCAGCCGGGACGAGAGGATCCGCGGCGCGATCGCGCTGCGCTCCTTCAGCTCCTGGAAGCCGCGTGGACCGCCCATCAGGTGCCGAACGAGCACGAGCGTCCAGCGGTCACCGATCAGATCGAGTCCGCGTCCGACCGGATCGAAGAGCGGCGCTAGGGGGGTGGGTTCGCGTTCCGAGGGCATACTCGAATTCGGATCTTTGCAGAACTTCGATGAGTATTCAATCGGTACTTGGATCAATACCCTGAAACCCAGGAGCCGGCCGGGAGGTCGCATGGGATAAGATCGGCGGCAGTGCGCGGGCTTGCGCGAAGGGGACGGGATGCGGATCGGGCTGATGGTAGGAGCGACCGAGGGGCCGGACGGCACTCTGGACGGACTGGTCGCTGCCGCGAAGCGCTACGAGGCTGCAGGCTTCGACAACCTGTGGATGGCCAACATCTTCGGCCTCGACGCGATCAACGCGCTCGCGATCGTGGGCCGCGAGACCAGCCGGATCGGCCTGGGCACCGCGGTCGTTCCGACCTACCCGCGCCACCCGGTCGCGATCGCGCAGCAGGCGCTGACCACGCAGGCCGCGTCGAAGGGGCGCTTCTCGCTGGGCATCGGCCTCTCGCACAAGATCGTGATCGAGAACATGTTCGGCTTCTCGTACGAGAAGCCCGCCCGACACATGAAAGAGTACCTGGAGGTGCTCGCGCCGCTCTGCCGCGGCGAAGGCGTCGCCTTCCAGGGCGAGCAGTACAAGGTGGCGGCGCAGCTCCAGGTCCCGGGAGCGACGCGCGTCCCGATTCTGGTCGCTGCGCTCGGCTCCGTGATGCTGAAGCTCACCGGCCGGCTCGCGGACGGGACGATCACCTGGATGACCGGCCCGAGGACGCTCGAGACTCACATCCTCCCGACGCTGCGCGAGGCCGCCAAGCAGGCGGGCCGGCCCGAGCCGCGGGTCGTTGCGGGATTTCCGATCCTGCTCACGAACAAGCCCGCGGAGGCGCGGGAGAAGATCGGCAAGGCGCTGGTGATCTACGGCCAGCTTCCGTCCTACCGGGCCATGCTGGACCGCGAGGGCGCCGCCGGACCGGGCGATGTGGCGATCGCCGGCGACGAGGCGCAGCTGCGGCGCGAGATCGCGCGCCTGCGAGAGATCGGCGTGACCGACTTCGACGCTGCGATCACGCCCGTCGAGGACGGCGCGTACGAGAGAACGCTCGCCTTCCTGACCAGCGAGCTCGCGGGGGCGCGGCGATGAGCGAGCCGGCGGTCCTGTACGAGGCGAAGGACTTCATCGCGACGATCACGCTGAACCGTCCCGAGAACCGCAACAGCATGACCGAGGACGTGTTCGAGGGCCTGCGCGCGAGCATCGCCCGCGTGAAGGAGGACCCGGAGCTGCGCTGCGTGATCATCACCGGTCGCGGCAAGAGCTTCTGCGCGGGGGCCGACTTCAAGACCGGTGTGCAGCGAGACGGCGGCGCGACGCGTACGCTGCTTCCGAACGAGCGCTCGTTCAACATGTACAAGCCGTTCCTGTCGATCCTCTCGATCGAGATCCCGGTGATCGGCGCGCTGCAGGGCCACGCGATCGGCGGCGGCTTCGGGCTGGCCGTCGTCTGCGACATCCGCGTCGGTGATCGCGACGCGCGCTACGGCGCGAACTTCACGCGGCTCGGCATCCACCCGGGAATGGCGACGACCTACATCCTGCCGCGCCTGGTCGGGCTGCCGCGCGCCGCGGAGCTGCTCTTCACCGGGCGGATCGTCTCGGGCGCCGAGGCCGCGGAGATCGGCATCGTGAACCACGCCGTGCCCGAGGCCGAGGTCATGCCGCGCTCGCTCGAGCTCGCGCGAGAGATCGCCTCCGCCGCGCCGATCGCGGTGCGCTGGACCAAGCGCTCGCTGTACCGGAACTGCGACTGGGATCCGGTTCCCGCGGCCGAGAGCGAGGCGCAGCTGCAGTCGCGGACCTTCGAGACCGAGGACTCGAAAGAGGGCGTCGCCGCGCTGCTCGAGAAGCGCACGCCGGTCTTCAAGGGGCGCTGACGCGTCCGTCGCGCTCAGGTCGACAGCTCGCTACCGAGCGCTGGCGCCTCGACGCCCGAGCGATCCTCGACCCAGAGGCTCAGCAGGAACGCGAACGCGGAGACGAAGGTCACGATCGCGCCCAGCACCAGGAAGGCGTCCTGCGTCGCGAGCGACTCGTCGCGGAAGAGAAATCCCGCGGCGACCGCGCCGGCGTTCCCGCCCGCGCCCACGATTCCCGTCACCGAGCCGAGCGCGCGCCGATTCAGGAACGGAACCACCCCGTAGGTCGCTCCGTTCGACATCTTCACGAAGAGTCCGACGACGAGCAGGGCGGGAATCGCAAGCCAGAGCGCATTCGCGCGCGAGAACGCGAGCAGCGCGAAGCCCTCGAAGAGCAGCAGCAGGCCCAGCAGGGTCGCGCGCCCGGTTACGCCCCGCGAGCTTCCGACTCGATCCGAGAGCCAGCCGCCGAGCGGGCGCGCGAACAGGTTCATGGCGCCGAAGCCGGCTGCGACCGCGCCGGCTTGGGTCAGATCGAGCTCGAAGCGGTCGAAGAAGTACAGCGCGGCCACGTTGTCGAGCGTGAGCTCGAGACCGAAGCACGCGCCGTAAGCGACGAACAGCGCCCAGACACGAGGATCGCGAGCGGCGCTCGAGAAGCTGCCGCCCGGTGCCCCGCGAGATCGGCCGGCCTGCAGATCCTCGAAGTTCCCCTGCGGCGTGTCCTGCACGCCGCGGGCGTACAGGACTCCCATCACGAGCATGGCGACGCCGGGCGCGATCATTGCCAGCCTCCAGCCCAGTGCCGATTCGACGCCGGCGCTCACGAGCAGTCCGAGAGCGAGCGGCATCAGCAGCTGCGCTGCGCCCCCACCGAGATTTCCCCAGCCCGCCGCAGTTGCGTTCGCCGTTCCCACGACGTTCGGCGCGAACATCAGCGAGGTGTGGTACTGCGTGACGACGAACGAGGCGCCGATCGCGCCGATCGCCATGCGGAGCAGCAGGAAGCTCTCGTAGCTCCGCGCGAGTCCGATCGCCATCACCGGCACGGAGCCCAGCACGAGCAGCGCCGAGTAGATGCGCCGCGGCCCGAAGCGATCGAGCAGCCGACCGGCCAGAAGCCGTGCCAAGAAGGTCAGCGCGACCGAGGCGATCACGCTGGTTCCGATCTGCTGCCGGCTCAAGCCCAGATCCCCTCGTATCAGCGGCATGAGCGGCGCCACCGCGAACCACCCGACGAACGAAGTGAAGAACGCAAGCCAGCTCATGTGGAACGCCCGCATCGGCGGGCTCGAGAAGTTCGCGAGCTCGATGCGCGTGGCTCGGTCTCCCGATTCCATCTCAGCCTCCGTCCGGACGTCCGCTGGCGGTACTCGCGCGCGGGCCCGCCGGCACCTCGATCCAGACCTCGTCTCCGCGAAGCTCGACCGGGTAGGTCGGGACCGCGTCGCAGTTTCCGGCGGGTGAGGCCGCCGAGCCGTCCTCGACGTCGATCTTCCAGCCGTGCAGCGGGCAGGTGACCTGCCGGCCCGCGAGGATTCCGTCGGCGAGCGGACCGTTTGCGTGAGGACAGCGCGCGTGCGTCGCGTGCACCTCCCGCGGGCCGCTGCGGAATACGGCGATCTCGCGCCGGCCGACGCGCACGGCGCGACCTTCGCCGAGCGGCAGCTCGTCGAGCGCCGCGACCCTGACGAAGCCACGTTGGCTGGGAGGCGCGACGGCCGGAAGCTCCTCGAACTGGTGGGAGGTCGCGGGTCGTTCTCCCTCGCTCGACCACGGCTCGATCGCGATCGCCCGGGAGCGCTGGAAGCGCTCGAGCAGGGCGGCGCGCACCTCCCCGGGAGCGTCGACCGTCTCTGAGCGGATCCGGCTGATTCCAAGCCGTTCGACGAAGTCGTAGGTTCGTTCGAGATACTCCGCGTTCTCGCGGTAGTACTGAAGGAACAAGTGAGTCGCCTCGAGCGCTCCGACCTCGTGCTCGACGCGCACGAGCAGGTCGGCCTTGCGAACGCGCATGCCCGCGGCGCCCCCCACGTACACTTCCCAGCCGCCCTGGATCGCCATCACTCCGATGTCCTTCACGGTGACCTCCGCGCAGTTTCGCGGACATCCGGTGACACCCAGCTTCACCTTGTGGGGCGTGTGGAGCCGCTCGGTGCTCTCCTCGAGGCGTACTCCGAGGCGCGTGGAGTCGCCCACTCCGAAGCGGCAGAACTCGGTGCCGACGCAGGTCTTCACCGTGCGAACCGCTTTCGCGTAGGCGTGGCCGCTCGGCAGGCCCAGATCGCGCCAGATCGATGGCAAGTCCTGCTTGCGCACTCCGAGCAGGTCGAGCCGCTGTCCGCCGGTGATCTTCACCATCGGCACCGCGTACTTCTCCGCGACATCGGCGATCTTGCGCAGCTCGGCGGCCGAGGTGATCCCGCCGCGAATTCGCGGCACGACCGAGAACCGGCCGTCCTTCTGGATGTTCGCGTGCACCCGGTCGTTCACGAAGCGGCTCGCGCGCTCCTCCGTGTGTCCGCCCTGCCAGACCTCGTCCACCAGGAACGAGAGCGCGGGCCGGCAGGTGGCGCAGCCCGCGTCGTTGCCGTAGACGCGAAGCACTTCGGAGACGCTGCGCAGATTCTGGTTGCGCAGGCCGCGTCGTAGATCCTCCTTCGTGTGAGGCACGCACTCACAGAGAAGCTTCGGACCGGTCGGGCCACAGGCGCCGCCCGTGACCACGCGGATCAGCGCCTGACAGGTTCCCGCGCAGCTTCCACACGAGGTTGAAGCGCGAGTCGCGCGCCGGATCTCGACGAGCGTGGTGGCCCCGGCTTCGATCGCGGCGACGATCGAGCCCTTGGTCACTCCCATGCATCCACATACGATGTCGCCCGAGGCCAGCTCGGCCGCGGCCGTCGCTTCGTCCGCTTCGGCCGCGGCGGTGGCCGCGCCCGCGGCCAGCGAGCCGAGCAGGAGCGACCGGCGTTCCGTCTCGTCGCGAACCGGCACGCCCTTCGCGACCAGGTTCACGAGTCTCGGGCCATCTTCGATCTGACCCATCAGGATCGCCCCGACCACCGCGCCGTCTTCGATCAGCACCTTTCGGTACAGGCCGGCCCCGCTGTCCTCGACCCGCAGCGCCTCGCTCGCGCGCGCCTCCGGAGACGGAGTGAATCGCCCGACGGAGAGCAGGTTCACTCCGGCGACCTTGAGCTTCGCGTGGACGAGCGAACCCTGATAGGGCTTCGATTCGTCGCCGTTCAGGGCGTGCGCGAGGCAGACGCCCTGCTCGTAGAGCGGCGCGACGAGGCCGTAGCAGCGACTGCGGTGTTCGACGCACTCACCCACGGCGAAGATCGCGGGGTCGCTGCTGCGCAGGAAGTCGTCCACGACGATTCCGCGCTTCACTTCGAGACCGGCGTCACGCGCGAGCTCGACACGCGGTCGGATTCCGGTTGCGATTACGACAAGATCTGCATCGAGCGTCTCGTCGCCCTCGAGCACGACGCGCGCGACTCGACCGCGCTCGCCCTCGCCCTCGATCCGGAGCGTCTTGCGTTCGAGCAGCACCCGCACGCCCAGACGCTGCATCGCGTCGCGAAGCAGAGCTCCGGCAGCGGCGTCGAGCTGCTGCTCCATCAGCCACGGCATCAGGTGGACGACGCAGACTTCGACCTTGGCCTTGGCGAGGCCACGCGCTGCCTCGAGGCCGAGCAGACCGCCCCCGATCACGACTGCGCGTCTCGCGCGGCGTGCCTCGGCTAGAATCGAGCTGGTGTCCTCGAGCGTGCGGAATACGTGCACCCCCGCGCGCCGCACGCCGGCGATCGGCGGAACCGTCGCCTCCGATCCGGTCGCGAGCAGCAGCCGGTCGTAGGCCGTCTCCGCACCAGAGTCGTCGCGCACGAGACGGCGTTCGCGGTCGACGGACACTACGCGAACGCCGGTGCGTGGCGTGACCTCGCGCTGCGCGTACCACGACGCGTCGTGCGTGATCGTCTCCTCCAGGCTGCATTCACCGGCGAGCAGCGTCGAGAGGAGAATCCGGTTGTAACCGAGGTGCGGCTCGTCTCCGAACACGGTCGTTTTCCACGACGGGTCGCGCTGCAGGATCGCGTCGAGGCAGGCGAGTCCGGCCATGCCGTTTCCGACCATCACGAGTCGGCGTTCCGTCACGCTCCATCCTCCGGCGATCGGAGCGCGCGTACCCGCACCGCGCAGTGCTTGAGCTCCGGCTGTTTCGAGATCGGATCCAGCGCCGCGTGCGTCAGGTTGTTCGCGGACTTCTCGGGACCGTCTAGCCTGGTCCAGTGAAACGGCAGGAACACCGTTCCGGGCGAGATCTCCGAAGTGACTCGGACCTGCGCTACGACCTCGCCTCGGCGTGACCGGATCTCGGCGAAGCCTCCGTCGACCACTCCGACGCGTCGGGCGTCGCTCGCGTGCATCTCGAGGATTGGCTCCGGAGCCCGGTTCTCGAGATTGCGCGACCAGCGGGTGCGCGTGCGCGTATGCCAGTGCGGCCCCAGCCGGCCGGTCGTGAGCACCAGCGGGAACTCGTGACTGGTCGGCTCGGCGGGCGGATGCGGCTGCACTGCTTCGAGACGGGCCCGTCCGCTCGCGGTGGCGAAGCGCACCTCGTAGCGCCGTTCCGATCCAGGGTGCTCCCCGGACGGGCAGGGCCACTGCAAGGGCCCGGAGGCGAGGCGCGCGTGCGTGACGCCCGAGAGGTCGCAGGTGGTTCCGGCCGTCAGAGTTCGGAACTCGTCGAAGATCTCGGCGGCGCTGGGCCAGGCGAACGATGCCCCGAAGCCTAGCTCGTGCGCGAGCAGCGCGAGCAAACGCCAATCCGGCAGCGCGTGGCCCGGCGGCTCGACCGCCTTGCGGTGGAGCGTTACGACACGCTCGCTGTTCGTCATCACGCAGTCTTTCTCGGCCCATGCGGCGGCCGGCAGCACCACGTGCGCGAGGTCGGTCGTGTCGGTCGGGAAGAACGCGTCTTGCACGACGACGAGCTCGGCGCGGCGCAGACCTCGACGGGCGCGCTCGAGATCCGGAAGCGACGCGGCTGGGTTCGTCGCCAGGATCCAGATGGCGCGAACGCTGCCGTCCTCGAGGCCCGCGAAGATCTCCGTGGCCGTGCGGCCGGGCCGTTCCGGCAAGCGCTCGACGGGAACCTTCCAGTGCTTCGCGACGGTGTTTCGATCATTCGCATCGCTGAGGCTGCGGTGACCCGGCAGCAGGCCCGCGAGCGCGCCGACCTCTCTCCCCCCCATGGCGTTGGGCTGGCCCGTGAGCGAGAGTGGCCCGCAGCCGGGGCGGCCCACGTTCCCGGTGGCCAGGCACAGGTTCAGTATCGCGGCGTTCTTCGCGGTGCCGTGCGAGCTCTGGTTGGCTCCCATGGCCCAGAGCACCACGGCCTTGCGCGAGCGCGCGAACGTGCGCGCGGCGTCGACGATCGCGGCCGAAGGCACGCCGCAGAGCTCCTCGGCGACCTCCGGCGTCCAGCTCTCGACGGCATCGCGCACCGCGGCGAAGCCCTCCGTTCTCCGCTCGAGGAACGGCTTGTCGACGTGCCCTTCTCGAATCGCGATGTGCAGCATCGCGTTCAGCAGCGCGACATCGGTTCCAGGGCGCAGCGAGAGGTGCGAGTGCGCGATGTCGCAGGTTTCGGTCCTGCGGGGATCGACGACGATCACGCGCACGGTCTCGGGTGCGGCGTCGAGCCGCTTCGCTACGCGTCGGAACAGCACCGGGTGGCAGTCGGCGAGGTTGGCGCCGACGATCAGGAAGACTTCCGCCTCGTCGATGTCGGCGTAGCTTCCCGGTGGAGCGTCCGCTCCGAAGGCGCGCTTGTACCCGGCGACGGCGCTGGCCATGCAGAGCCGCGAGTTCGTGTCGAGATTGTCAGTGCCGAGGAAGCCCTTCACGAGCTTCGCGAGCGTGTAGTAGTCCTCGGTCGAGAGGTGCCCCGAACCGTAGAAGGCGATCGCGTCCGGACCGTGAGCGTTTACGATGCGGCGCAGCTCGGCAGCGGCTCGCGCGACCGCGGTCGCGACGCTCGTCTCGGCGAAGCGTCCCGAGGCGCGCGTTCGAATTCGAGCGCGATCGGCCCGACCCTCGCGTGCGACGGTTGGCGGCAACGCCGCGGCCTTCATGCAGACCTCGCCGCGGCTCGAGCGATGCTCGCGGTCTCCCCGGACCTTCAGCACGCGCCCGCCCGCTACGCTTACGGACAGGCCGCAGCCGACCCCGCAATAGGGGCAGCCGGTTCGGATCGATGTCTCCGACGCGAGCGGTTCGTCCATTCGTCTCGACCCGGTGCAATCACCGTACCGGCGAAATGGAGCGCCTCGCGGCGAAGCGGCTCGATCGGTCTCGGGGATCTGCGTCGAGACCGTGCAACGAGTGCACGCGAGCTGAGCAGCGGTCGGTTGCTCCGATGCGGTATCGCGCGCGACACTCGCTCCATGCGCGAGCGCGCGATGCTCACGGGCTCGGTTCTGGCGTATTTTCTCGTCGGCTACTTCGCGGTCGGATTTCTCGCCAGCGACCCCGAGGGCGCTCGCTCGCTCCGGACTCCGCTCGACGCCGCCATTCCGTTCCTGCTCGAATCCGTCGGCGTCTACTGGTCGATCCTGCCGATGAGTCTGCTGCCGATCTTCGTGGTGCGGGATCCGGTCGTTTTCCGCCGCGTGGCGCTCGCGTACGCGCTTGTGATTGCGCTGGCGCTCGCCGCTTTCCTGCTCTTCCCCGTCACCTCGGTTGGCCTGCGCCCGGATGTGCGGCTGTATGCCGATGCAGGCTTCGCGGGCTGGCTGCTGCAGCTGCTGTACTTCCTGGACCCGCCCTTCAACCTGTTCCCGTCGCTGCACCTCGCTCTGGCGCTACTCGCGGCGCTCGCGGCGTGGCGGGTGGACCGGCCGTCGGGCGCGGCCGCGCTGGCCTGGACCGCCTGCATCGCCGCATCCGTCTGCACGACGAAGCAGCACTACGCGGTCGACGTCGCCGCGGGTCTGCTGCTCGGCGGACTCGCGCATCGCGCATGTGTCGCGCCTCGCGCGGCTGCGAGTGCCGAAGCGGAGAGCTTCGGGGCCGTCGGTCTCTTGCTCTTCGGCGCGCTCGTCGCGGCGTTCTACTCGGGTCTGTACGCCGCGTACCTCGCCGGGGTCGCTCCGTGGGCATGGGCGATCGGATAGACTCGCGCGCATGAAGGAGCGTCCGACGTCGCGAGCGCAGCAGAGGACCGCGCGCGTCCCCGACGGGCGCGCCGAGCGGATCGCACGCCTGGCCGGGCTGGTCGCGGGAATCGCGGGCGAGTCCGCCCTCGAGCTCCTGCGCCGCGCGACGGGAGCGGGCGAGCGCGACGGCTCGCTGCTCATGACGAGCGCGAACGCCGCGCGGATCTCCGAGACGCTCGCGGATCTTCGCGGCGCGGCGATGAAGCTCGGCCAGCTGCTCTCGCTCCAAGGCGAGGGGATGCTGCCGCCTCGACTTCGCGAGGCGCTCGCGCAGCTGCAGAGCCACGCGCATTTCATGCCCGAGGCGCAGGTCCGGCAGGTTCTCGCGCGCGAGTTCGGCCGCGGCTGGAAGAGCCGCTTCGCGGAGTTCGACTTCGAGCCGCTGGCCGCGGCTTCGATCGGCCAGGTACACGCGGCCACCGCGGGCGACGGCCGCGACCTGGCGCTGAAGCTGCAGTACCCCGGGATCGAGCGCAGCATCGACGGCGACGTCGACAACCTGGTGCTGGTGCTGCGCGGCCTGCGGCTGGTGCCTGCGGGCCTGGACCTCGATCGGGTGATTCCCGAGCTGAAGGAGGAGCTGCGCCGCGAGGCGGACTACGCGCGCGAGGCGCGGAGCCAGGCGCAGTACCGCAACCTGGTCGGCGACGATCCGGCCGTGCTGGTCCCGTGCGTTCACGCGGATCTCTCGACGCGCAGCGTGCTGGCCTCGGACCGGGTCCGCGGGCTACCGCTCGAGGACCTGCGCTCGCCCGAGCATCCGCAGAGCCGCCGCGACGAGGTGGGCGCGAAGCTGCTCCGGCTGGTCTTCCGCGAGCTCTTCGAGTTCCGCTTCGTCCAGACCGACCCGAACTTCGCGAACTACCTGTTCGAGCCGAAGCACGAGCGAGTGGCGCTGCTCGACTTCGGCGCCGTGCGCAGCTACTCGGCGCACTTCACCGGGCGCTACGCGGAGCTGATCCGCGCCACGATCACGCGCGATGCGGAGCGGGTCGAGGAGCTTGCGAGCGCGCTCGGGCTCCTGCGCGGAGACGAGGCGCCGGAGGCTCGTTCGGCCTTCAATCGCCTCTGTGAGCGCGTCGCCGAGCCGCTGCGGCGCCCGGGGCCGTACTCCTTCGCGGGCTCCGAGCTCGCGCGCGAGGTGCGCGAAATCGGAATCGACGCCTACACGCGCCGGGGTCTGCGCGCGCCGCCGACGGAGCTGATCTTCCTGCACCGGAAGCTCGCCGGAACCTACCTGCTCCTCGCGCACATCGGAGCGCGCGTCGATTGCCGCGCGGTGTTCGAGGAGTTCGCTGCTTGAGCGCTCGTTGCCCGTGGGCCGACAAGGACCCGCTCTACATCCCCTATCACGACGAGCAGTGGGGCGTGCCGCTCCACGACGACCGCGGGCTCTTCGAGATGCTGATCCTGGAGGGCGCGCAGGCGGGCCTCTCCTGGCTCACGATCCTGCGCAAGCGCGAGGGCTATCGGCGCGCCTTCGACGCTTTCGATCCGGAGCTCGTCGCAAGCTACACCGAGAAGCGACGGGCGCAGCTCCTCGCCGACCCGGGAATCGTGCGCAACCGCCAGAAGATCGACGCGGCGATCGGGAATGCGCGTGCCTTCCTGGACGTCGTCTCCGAGTGCGGCAGCTTCGACCGGTACCTCTGGGACTTCGTCGCTGGACGGCCGCGGGTGAATCGCTTCCGACGCATCGCCGACGTTCCGGCGCACACCGCGGAGTCGGACGCGCTCTCGAAGGATCTCTCCGCGCGCGGCTTCAAGTTCACCGGCTCGACCATCTGCTACGCGTACATGCAGGCGGTGGGCATGGTGAACGACCATCTCACCAGCTGTCCGCGCCACGCAGAGCTCGCCTGACGCGATGAAGTGGCAGCGGGTCGCGAGCGTGCGCGAGGTCGCGCCGGGCGAGGTCAAGAGCGTGCGGGTCTCGGGGATCGACGTCGCGCTCTGCAACCTTGCGGGCTCGTTCCACGCGGTATCGAACGTCTGCACGCACGCGTACGCGTGCCTGAGCGACGGCTACTTGGAGGGCGACGAGCTCGAGTGCGCCTTGCACGGCGGCCGTTTCGACGTGAAGACCGGCGCGGCCGGCGGTGGAATCGTGACCGAGGATCTGCGCCGCTTCGCGGTGCGCGTCGAGGGCGACGACGTCTTCATCTCGCTCGGCGACGGGGACGCTGGCGAAGAGGTTTGAGTGACTCGCCGCTGCGGCGGCTCAGATTCCCGAACCCTCTTCCTCGTAGCCGGTGTGGATGCCGCACTCGCGGCTCTCCGGGCGCTCCCACCACCAGCGACCCGCGCGCTCGTCCTCGCCCTCGCGGATCGCGCGCGAGCAGGGCGCGCAGCCCACCGATGGGTAGCCCTGCGCGTGGAGCGCATTCACCGGCACCGCGTGCTTCTTCACGTAGGCCCAGACGTCGTCCTTGCTCCAGCCCGCGAGCGGATTGAGCTTCACCCGACCGCCGTGGACCTCGTCGATCTCGACCGCGGAGACGGCCGAGCGAGTCACGCTCTGCTCCGGGCGCAGTCCGCTGATCCAGGCGTCGAGCCCGGCGAGCGCGCGCTCCAATGGCTCGACCTTGCGCACGGCGCAGCAGAGCTTCCGCTTCTCCTCGGTCTCGTAGAAGAGGTTCATGCCGTGCTGCCGGACCATCTTCTGCACGCGCTCCGGATCCGGGAAGAAGACCTCGACTTCGATCTCGTAGCGGTCGCGGACGCGGTCGATCAGGTTGTAGGTCTCCTGCGGCAGGCGACCGGTGTCGAGCGTGAACACGCGCGTCCGGCCCGGGTCGATCTGGTGCATCAGATCGAGCAGGACCATTCCGTCCGGGGAGCCGAAACCCGCCGAGAGGGCGATGCGCGGTGCGAAGCGATCGAAGCCCCAGCGGATCAGCTCTTCGGCAACCAAGCCGTCGAGCCCGCCCGACTCGATCTCCTCGAGCACGGACGCGGATACGCGCACGCCGCGTTTCTCGAGGCTCACTACTGCTGCCATCCGCTTCTCCTCGCTGCCGCCGGAGTCTAACGGGGGCTGCGGAGCTGGGTCAAAATCCGGAGCCGTCATCCGCATTTCGGACGGCGAGCCGGGATCTCAGGTTTCCTGCCCGTGCGGCCGCTCGAAGACAGCGTGCGTCGCCGTGTAAGGAGCCTGAGTCTTGCCTGCGCTGGTCTGCTGCTCGCGGCCGGCGTGGCCGGCGCGCGCGAGCGCTACGCGACGCCCGATCCGCCGGCGCACGAGCCGTACCAGGCCGATGCGCTCGAGCCGGTGCGCGCGGGGGTTCCCGCGGGCATCGAGCTGCTGCGCGCGGCCGATGCTCCGGCCTGGCCCGAACGCCTGCGCGCGGAGGTTGCCGATCGCGTTCGTTCGGAATGGCCCGCCGAGCGCGTCTACGGGCCGATCTTCGCGAATCTCGGCGTGACGCTGCGCTGGCCGCTGGTCAACGCGGAGTCGGACGGAAGCGTGATCGTGCCGGTCGTCGACGAGCTCGAGCTTCCGATCGAGGGCGCGCTCTCGCTGTCCCGGGGCGACGGCCCACGTCGCGTGGTGATCCTGGTCGACGCCTCCGAGAGCGCGAACTCGATGACCGAGTTCCGCAGCGACGGGCGCGGCGCGGAGGCCGTCTCCGTGCTCGAGGCCGAGCGCCGCGCGCTCGACCACCTGCTCGATCTCTCGCAGGACGACTGGCTCGAGATCGGCGTGATCGCGTTCGGCGAGACGACCTGGCCGGTGGCGGAGCCGGGGCTCCCGGTCGAGGGTCTGCGCGCGGCGCTGGCGGACTTCCGCCAGCAGCGCCCGCGTGGCGAGGGTCGAACCGATGCGGTCTGCGCGCTCTGGACCGCGCGCGAGTGGCTCGACTCGACACCGAAAGGCGTCGCGCGGGAGATCGTCGTCCTGACCGACGGAGACGCGGCCTTCTCGGGCCGCTTCCTCGACTGCGCCGGCGACGGACGCGCGCGCTCGGACGCGGCGGCTTCCGCTTGCGAGGCGCGCCGCAATCCGGCGCCGTGTCCGGCGAGCCATCGTTTCAGCCGCTCGGACGGAACCTCGGACCTGGTGCAGCTGGCGAGCTTCGCGCGGCGCGCGCGTGGCGTGCTCGCGGTTCACGCGCTGCTCTTCGAGCCCGACCGCAGCGCGCGTTCCTGGCAGCGGGTCGTCGCCGACACCGGCGGTCGGCTGGTTCGCGTTCCTGGACCGGAGGCAATCGAGCTCGCGCTGCCGTCGCTGGTGTCGAGCCGGATCGGTCGCGTCGTCGCCCGCAATGCCACGCTCGGGGTCGAGAGCTCGGATCTGCTCGCGCCCGATCGCACCCGGCTGCTCGGCGCGCTCGCACTCACACCCGGCGCGAACGACGTCGAGCTCCGGGTCGAGAGCGATCGCGGGACCGCGGCACTGCTCCGATTCCGCGTCTACGCGGCGCCGCGCCAGCTCGAGGTCTGGCTGGCGGCGCTTCGCGAGCGAAACTCGGCGCTCGAGCTGCGCGCGGAAGAACTGAAGGGCGAGAGCGGCGCGAAGCGCGGTCGCGAGTCGCGCGATCGGAGTCTCGCTGTCGACCCCGAGCCCGATCCGGCCGCCGCTGCGAAGTCGCCCTGAGAACGCTCGCGGGTATACTGCGGCCATGTCGCCGCGCGTCTTCATCGACGGCCACCTCGGAACGACCGGCCTTCGCATCCGCGACTGGCTCTCGGGCCGGGACGACTTCGAGCTCTGCGAGCTTCCCGAAGCGCTCCGCAAGGATGCGGCCGCGCGCCGCGACGCGCTGCGGAGCGCCGATCTCGCGGTGCTGTGTCTGCCCGACGACGCCGCGCGCGAAGCGGTCGGACTGGCCGAAGGATCGCGCGTGCGGATCCTCGACGCGAGCACCGCACACCGGGTCGCGCCGGGCTGGTTTTACGGCCTGCCGGAGCTCGTGGCCGACCAGCGCGAACGGATTCGCGGCGCCGCTCGTGTGTCGAACGGCGGCTGCTGGGCGACCGCGGCCATCCTGCTGCTGCGGCCGCTCGTCGACGCGGGGCTGATCGCGCGTGACACTCCGATCAGCGTGCACGGCGTCTCGGGCTACTCCGGCGGCGGACGCGAGATGATCGCGAAGTGGGAGGATCCGGCGGGCGGCCTGCTCACGCACGTGTACGAGGCGCCCTACGCGCTCGACCGCGTCCACAAGCACATTGCCGAGATCACGCGCTGGAGCGGGCTCGCGCACGCGCCGGAATTCGCACCTGCCGTCGGTCCGTTCCGCTGCGGAATGCGCGTGCAGCTGCCGCTGCACGCGGCGCTGCTCGCGAGCGGAGTCTCGGGCAAGTCGATCTGGGAGGCACTCGCCGCGCGCTACCGGGACGAGCCCTTCGTGCGCGTGCTTCCGATCCGCGAGCCCCTGGATTCCGACGAGCGGAGCTTCGACCCGCGCGCCTGCAACGACACCAATCGCATCGAGCTGCGCGTGCTGCCGAACCCGGGCGGCCACGTGCGCCTGATGGCGGTGCTCGACAACCTGGGCAAGGGCGCCGCCGGTCTGGCGATCCAGAATCTGAACCTGATGCTCGGCCTTTCCGAGACGCGCGGCCTTCCCGCGTAGGCGCTGCGCCCCTAGACCCGGAACTGGCCCACGAGCGACTTCAGCCGGGTCGAGAGCTCCGTCAGATCCTGGGCGCGCTTTCGCACGCCCGTGGCCTCGTTCGACGAGTCCACCGAGGAGAGGCGAACGGATTCGATGTGCGCGGCCACCTCGAGCGCGCCGCGCGCGGCGTTGCCCACGTTCTCGCTGATCTGCGCGATGCCGCGCATCAGGTCGGACGCCTTGGCCGCGACCTCGGCGGCCGTGTTCGAGGCCTCGCCGATGTTTCCCGTGACGTCGGCGATCATCTTGGTCGAATCGGAGGTCGCCTCGAAGACCTTCGCCGAGGTGCGCGTCTGGTCGTCGACCGCCTTGGCGATCGACGCGTTGATCTTTTGCGCGCCCTCTATGAGCTCGATGATCTGGCCGATCGCCGCGACCGACTGACGCGTGAAGCTCTGCATGTCGCTGATCTGCAGCTCGATCTTCTTGGTCGCTTCGGTCGTCTCGCGCGCCAGGTCCTTGACCTCGTTCGCGACCACGGCGAAGCCCTTGCCCGCCTCTCCGGCCGACGCGGCCTCGATCGAGGCGTTCAGCGAGAGCAGATTCGTCTGGTCGGCGACCTTCTGGATCAGCGCGACGATCTTGCCGGTGGCCTCCGCGCTCTGGGTCAGCTCGCGGAGCAATTGCTGAACCGGCGTCGCCTTCTCCGCACCCTGACGGCTCACGGTCGCGGCCTTCTCGGTGTTGTCGCGAATCGTCGTCATCGCGTCCGAGATGTCGCGCACGGAGCCTTCGACCTCGACCGCGTTGGAGGCTACGGCCTCGGCGGCGAGCGAGACCTGCGCCATGTTCTCGCTCATCAGCTCCGTCGAGCTCGAGACGCTGGCGACGTTGCGGTGCGCCTCCTGTGCGGCCCCGGCGACGGTCTCGATGCTCGAAAAGACCTCGTGCGTGCGCGACGCGACGGCACTCGCTCCTTCGCGAACCGACTCGCTGTTCTCGACCAGACGATCGGAGATGCTCGCGAGCTCGCCGGAGGCGGCGCCGAGCGTCTGCGCGTTCTCTGATACGTCGCGGATCACGCTCTGCAGCTTGGCGACGAACGAGTTGAAGTGAGCGGCGACACGCCCGATCTCGTCGCTCGACTCGACGTCGAGGCGGAAGGTCAGGTCGCCGGCTCCCCCCTCGAGGTCGCGCATCGCGGCGGCGATCCGCTCCATCGGCGCCGAGATCGAGCGTCCGACGAGCCAGCCGAGCACGACCATCCCCGCGAGCACCAGAGCCGACGCCGCGAGCGACGCGGCGAAGTTCCTGCGGACCAGGCTCTGCAGGGTGCGCTTCGAGAAATCGATCCGGAAGAAGCCTTTGAAGACCGCTCCGCTGTAGACCGGCGCCGTGACCCGGAGCAGGTCCTGGTCTTCGAGGTCTTCGAGCTTCAGCGCTCGCTCGGGAGCGACGTTCGCTCCGGAGAGCCCCTCGTCGCTCCAGCCGTCGATCCGCGCGCCGTCCTCGTCGTAGACCGTGATGCGCGTGATCTCGATCGGTGCGTGCTCTCGCGTCTCGAGTGAAGGGCGGCCCGAATCGGCTTCCCCGAGCGTGATCGACTCGCCGGAGAGGCTCCGCAACGCGGTTCCGATGACCTCCTCTCCGCCGAAGCCGAGCGAGTCGTACCCGCGCTCCAGGCTCGCGGCGAAGAGGCTCGCGACCGTGACGGTGGAATCGGCCATCAGGCGGTCGCCGAGCTTCCGCGCCTGAGGCGGGAAGAAGAGCAGCATGAAGGCGGAGAAGAGCACGGCCATTCCGGCCAGGTAGGCGGCGATGCGGAGCTTTATCGTGAGTCGACTCAGCACGGCATCGCCTCGTGGATCGCGCCGAGCGCGGACGGAGCCCGAGGCGTGACCGGAATCGACATGCAAGAAGCCTCCCCTCGGGTCGATTCGTGCTTTCGGTGGCTCGTCTTGAGTCGGCGCATTCGCGCGAACCCGACGCGAAACCGCCAGCTCGCGAAGCGCGCGTCAGCGAGAGACGGGTCGGACGTTCACCACTTCGAAACGGAAGGCGGCGCGGGCTCGCCGGGCGCGGCTTCGATCGCTTCGAGAACTCCGGAAACGCTCGCGACCACGCGGATCACGCCCGCGTGCTCGGGCGCGAGAAGCTCCGCCTCGGTCATGCGCGCGAAGAGCGCGAGAAGGGGATCCCAGAATCCGTCGGCGTTCAGGAGCACGAGGGGCTTGGCGTGGAAGCGCAGCTGCCGTTCGACGAGGATCTCGGAGACCTCCTCGAGCGTCCCGAAGCCGCCGGGCAGGGCGACGAAGGCATCTCCCCTTCGCGCGAGCCCTGCCTTGCGGCTGCGCATGTCGCCGACCACGTCCAGAACGTGAAGTCCGTGGTGGGCGACGCGCGAGAACGAGTCGAGGATCACGCCCTCGACGCGTCCGCCGGCACGGAGCGCCGCGTCGGCGCAGGCTCCCATCAAGCCGACGTTGGAGCCGCCATAGACCAGCACCCAGCCGCGCTTCGCGATCGCGCTTCCGAGCTCCGCCGCGAGCGAGAGATGCTCCGCTCGCGCTCGCGTCCGCGAGCCGGCGTACACGGTGACCGCGAAGCGGCCGTCTCCGCTCAAGGCTCCAGGGCGCCCGGCCACAGATAGTAGAAGCCCGGCGCGAGCTCGCTCCTGCGGATCGGCAGAAGATTCACGTCGGTCACCTGTACGGAGATGTTCGGACCTCGGCTGTAGATGTTCTCGCGCGTCTGATTGGCCCTGTGGTAGGTGACGACGCGCGACTCGCTGATTCCGGCGCGCGTCTCCAGCTCCTCGACGGCGTCCTCCAGGTAGCCGAGCTCGTCGACGAGTCCGGACTCGAGCGCCTGCCGCGCGGAGTAGACGCGCCCGTCGGCGAGCGTGGTGATTTCCTCGCGAGACAGCTCGGGCCGCCCCTTGACCACGATGTCCACGAAGCGGGCGAACAGGTCGTTGATCACGCTGGAGAGCTGAACGCGCTCTTCTGAGCTCATGTCGCGCAAGAGTGTGCCGGCGTCCTTGAACTTTCCGCTCGTGAGCGTCTGATCGACGACGCCGTACTTCTCCATCAGCCCTTCGATGGAGAGACCCGGCATCACCACGCCGATCGAGCCGGTGACGCTGGACGGGTGCGCGATCACGCGATCACTCGCCATCGCGACGTAGTAGCCGCCCGAGGTCGCGATTCCGTTCAGATAGGCGACCACCGGGTGTTTGTGCTCGGACTTCCAGCTCTCGATCTCGTGGTGCAGCGTGTCGCTCGCCGACACCGAGCCGCCGGGCGAGTTGATGCGCAGCAGGCCTCCGACGACGTCTTCGTCGGCGGCGGCTCGATCCAGGGCGTTGCGCGTCTCGACGATCAGGCCGGGTCGCTCGGAGATTCCGATCCGCGAACGGCTGTCGGCCTCGGCGATCACGCCCGAGACCTCGATCAGCGCGAGCTTCGCTCCCGCGCGGCCCAGAACGACCGTTTCCTGCAGCTTGCCCGGGCTGCCGAGAGCGCCCAGATCGACCGGCGCATAGAGGATGCAGCCCGAGAGCACGGCCAGGGCGCCCAGCGACGCCACGATTCGAAAGCGCATTGTCGACCCCCTCGTCGATGGAGAAGTGGAAGTCACGGGGTAGAAGCGGACGCGGGGTGATCTCCCGAGTGGAAGATCACCCCGACGTCGCGACGCATAGATCTGCGTGGGAGTTACTTTCGCTTCTTCCCGCGGTATTTCGCCCAGCGGCGCTTCGCCGCCAGAGAGATCGCCCGACGACCCTCTTCGCTCAGGCGATTGCCGCGACCGGGCTTGCGCCCCGGAGCGGCGCCCTTTCGGCCCGCGGACAGACCCGTCAGGTTGGCCATCCGAGTGCGCAGCTGCTCGAGCTGTTTCGCGAGCGCTTGCTCTTCTTTCTTCAGCGCCTTCACGGCGTCCTTGATCGACTTTTGCCAGGACATACGGATCCCCTTCGAATGATCACGAGTCTCAGAGACTCATCGGTAGCTTAGAAAGCCGACACGGGAGTGTCGAGGGAGAGAGCTCGGGTCCGCCGATTTTGCTCGCGACGGCGCGCCCGGTGTAGGATCGCCCCGGTGTCGCCGGAAGGAGAAGCGCGATGAAACTCGGATTGCTCGTCGGATACTCGGGACGCGGAATGGGCTTGCCCATGGAGCTGATCAAGGAAGCCGAGAAGCTCGGCTTCGATTCGGTCTGGACCGCGGAAGCGTATGGATCGGACGCGATCACGCCGCTGGCGTGGATCGGAGCCCAGACCAGCCGCATCCGGCTCGGCACTGCGATCATGCAGATCCCTGCGCGCACGCCCGCGATGGCCGCGATGACGGCGATGAGCCTCGACGCGCTTTCGGGGGGGCGATTCATCCTCGGGATCGGTCCTTCCGGCCCGCAGGTCGTCGAGGGCTGGCACGGGGTCAAGTACGGCAAGCCACTCACGCGAACGCGCGAGTACGTGCAGATCATCCGCCAGATCCTGCGACGCGAGCAGCCGGTCGAGTTTCACGGCGAGGAGTACGACCTGCCGTACTCGGGTCCGGGAGCGACCGGACTCGGCAAGCCGCTGAAGAGCATCCTGCACGGACGCGCCGATCTTCCGATCTACACCGCGGCGATCAGCCCGGCCGGCGTGAAGGTCGCGGCCGAGGTCGCCGACGGCTTCTTCCCGGTCTGGATGTCCCCGGACAAGTGGAGCGTCTTCGCGCCCCACGTCGAAGCGGGGTTCAAGAAGGCGGGCGGCGGCAAGAGCATGGCCGACTTCGAGGTCTCGCCCTTCGTGACCTGCGTGCTCGGCGACGACGTCGCGCAGTGCAGGAATGCCGTGAAGCCGATGCTCGCGCTGTACATCGGCGGGATGGGAGCCCGGAACAAGAACTTCTACAACGACTACGCCAAGCGTCTCGGCTACGAAGAGGCGGCCGAGAAGATCCAGGACCTCTATCTCGAGGGAAAGAAGATGGAGGCCATGGCGGCGGTGCCCGACGCGCTGGTGGACGAGGTCGCGCTGCTCGGCCCGCGCGAGCGAATCCGCGATCGGCTCCAGGCGTGGAAGGCCTCGCCGGTCGGAACGCTCTGCATCGGCAGCGGTCAGCCGGAGGCGCTGCGAATGCTCGCCGAGCTGGTTCTGTAGCGAGCCTTCGTCGGGCCGGTATTCTCGCGTCTGCGATGGATGCAGCGAGGATCACGGCGGGAGCGTGCGAGCTGGTGCGGACGGTCTCCGCCGATGGCGGGCTGTCCGTGCGCGCGATCGTGGCGACGGGGCTGGTCGCGGAGGCCGCGCGCCGTCACGAGACGGCGCCGACCGCGAGCGCGGCGCTCGGCCGCGCTCTGATGGGCGGCGTACTCCTCGCCGCGGGCGCGAAGCAGGACGAGACGCTCCAGCTGCAGTTCCGCGGCGACGGGCCGCTCGGGCAGATGACCGTGATCGCCGACCACCTCGGCCGGGTGCGCGGCTACGTGTCCGATCCTTCCGCTCACCCCCCTTCGCGCTCGGGCAAGCTCGACGTCGGAGCGGCGGTCGGGAAGGGAATCCTCGCGGTCGTGCGATACCACCCGAGCTGGCGCGAGCCCTACACCGGAATCGTTCCGATCGTCTCGGGCGAGGTGGCCGAGGATCTCACCCACTACCTGGCCGAGAGCGAGCAGACGGCCTCCGCGCTCGCGGTCGGGGTCCACGTCGCGAGCGATCGCTCGATCGAAGCCGCGGGCGGATATCTGGTCCAGGCGCTTCCGGACGCCGACGAAGAGGTGCTCGCGCGGCTCGAGCGCACCGTCCGCGCGCTGCCTTCGCCGACGGAGCTGGTGCGCGCAGGGCTCAGCGCCGACGGAATCGTCGACCGGCTTCTCGAGGGCATCGGTGCGCGAGGACGCCAGCGCTCGCGACCGGAATTCCACTGCGCCTGCGACGCCGAGCGGATCCGGCGCGCGGTGACCTTGCTCGGCCGCGAGGAGACGCGGGCGATCGCCGAGATGCGCGAGCGCCTCGAGGTGCGCTGCGAGTTCTGCGCCACAGGGTACGTGCTCGAGCCGGACGAGGTCGGGGCGCTGCTTCCCGATGCCTGAGCTCGCGGCGCAGCGGCCGAGCGTCGCGCTCTTCATCCCGTGCTACGTCGATCAGCTCGCTCCCGAGGTCGGACTCGCCACCGCGACGGTGCTCGAGCGACTCGGCTGCGAGGTCGGCTTCGACGCGGGCCAGACCTGCTGCGGGCAGCCCTTCGTGACCAGCGGCGCGCGACGCGAGGCGGTGCGGCTCGCGCGCGCGCACGTGGAGCGCTTCGCGGGCGCGGACGCGGTGGTCTGTCCGTCGGCAAGCTGCGTTGCGACCGTCCGGCGCCGCTATGCGGACCTGATCGGTGAGGCTCGGGCGTGGCGGCTGGCCTCGCGCACGTTCGAGCTCGGCGAGTTCATCGTCTCGCGGCTCGGCACGAGCGACGTGGGCGCATGCTTTCCTCACCGCGTCGCGCTGCTCGAGAGCTGTCACGGACTTCGCGAGCTCGAGCTCGGCCGAGCCAGCGAGCGTCTCGACCCCGAGCCGTCACGGATCGGGGTCACGGAAACGCTGCTCCGCGGCGTCTCGGGGCTCGAGCTGCGGCCGGTGTCGCGGCGCGACGAGTGCTGCGGCTTCGGCGGCGCATTCTCGTTCGGGTTCCCCGAGCTCTCCGCGCGAATCGGCCGCGACAAGCTCCGCGCACTCTCGGAGAGCGGCGCCGAGTACGTGACGGGCACGGACGTGAGCTGCCTGCTGCACCTCGAGGGCCTGCGCGCGCGGGAGGGCTTCGGCCCGCGCGCGATCCACCTCGCGGAGATCCTCGCCAGCGGAGCCGGGCGTTGAGTGCCGGGCTCGACCGGCGCGCGCTCGCGGTGCTACCCGACGGGGAGCGGCGATCGGCGCACGACGCCGCGGTGTTCAATCTGCGCGAGAAGCGCGACCAGGCGGGCCGCGCCGAGCCCGACTTCGAACGCCTGCGCGAGCACGCGCGCGCGCTGAAGGCCCATGCGCTCGACCACCTCGATCTCCTGCTCGAGCGCTTCGAGGAGAACGCGAGTCGGGCCGGCGCCGTCGTGCACTGGGCCGAGGACGCGCCGGCGCTGAACCGGATCGTGCACCAGCTGCTCGAGTCCCGCGGCGCGCGAAGGGTCGTGAAGAGCAAGTCGATGCTGACCGAGGAGTGCGGGCTCAACCCCTACCTCGAGAGTCGCGGGGTCGAGGTCGTCGATACCGATCTCGGCGAGCGGATCGTCCAGCTCGCAAGCGAGCCGCCATCCCACATCATCATGCCGGCGATCCACCGCAGCCGCGAGGACATCGGCGCGCTCTTCCATCGCGAGCTCGACGTGCCCCCGGGCGAGACCGATCCCGTGCGACTCACGGAGGCCGCGCGCCGGCACCTGCGCAGCTGCTTCCTCGGCGCGGATGCCGCGATCACCGGGGCGAACTTCGCGGTCGCCGAGAGCGGAACGCTGGTCGTGGTCACCAACGAGGGGAATGCCGACCTCGGCATGAGTCTGCCGGGACTGCACGTCGCGTGTCTGGGGCTCGAGAAGCTGATTCCCGGCCTCGCCGACCTCGCGGTGCTGCTGCGGCTTCTCGCGCGAAGCGCGACGGGTCAACCCATTTCGGTGTATACGAGCCTGGTCAACGGTCCGCGTCCTGGCGCCGAGCTTCACATCGTACTCGTCGACAACGGCCGCACCCGCTTGCTCGCGGACGAGCGGCACCGACGGGCGCTCGGCTGCATTCGCTGCGGCGCTTGCTTGAACACCTGTCCGGTGTACCGGCGCGCCGGCGGTCATGCCTACGGATTCGCGATTCCGGGTCCGATCGGGCTGGTGCTCGCGCCCGCGCTCGGTGGAACCGAAGAGCAACGCGGCCTTCCGCTCGCGTCGACGCTGTGCGGCAGCTGCACGGCGGTGTGTCCGGTGAAGATCGATTTGCACGAGCAGCTGATCTCCTGGCGCGCGAGCGACGTGCCGCGCGGACTTCGCGAGCGGCTGCTCTCGCGATTCGCGGCGGCATGCCTCTCGAGCCCGGCGCTCTACGCGCTTGCCGGGCTCGCGCTGCGCGCGGCCTGGCCGGTCCTGTCGCGACGCTGGCCGGGAAATCCCGCCGGGCCGTGGCTGGCCTCGCGCGAGCTCCCGACGCACCCCGGTGCGAGCTTCCGCGCGCGCTGGCGAGATCGCGTGCGCGGGGCCGGCCCGTGAGCGCGCGCGAGCGGATCCTCGCGCGGGTGCGAGCCGCGTCGCACCACGGCGTGCCCGCGCCCGCGCCGTTCGTCTCGGGTCCGGGTCGCGGAGATTTTGCGGCGTTCGCCGAGCGGCTCGAGGCCGCGGGTGGCGAGGCGCGCGGACCCTTCGCCGCGAGCGCGCTCGGCTCGCGCGTCGCAGAGCTGTGTCGCGAGTGGGGCGCAGGCGCGCGCGTTCTCGCGAGTGAGGCCGCGCTCGGCTGGATCGGAGCCGGGCCGTGGCAGCCCGTGCCGCGCGAGACCGACCCGCATTCGCTCGCCGACGTGTCGGTCGCGATCCTCTGCGGAGCTCTCGGCGTCGCCGAGAACGGCGCGGTCGGCCTCGACGGCCGCGAGGCGCGCCCGCGCGCGCTCCCGATCCTGTGCGAGCGCCTGATCCTGCTGCTCGACACGAGCCGGATCGTCAGCGACATGAACGCCGCGCTCGCGGGTCTTCCCGACGGCGCGCTCGCGCACCACCACTTCACGTTCGTCGCCGGCCCGTCGAAGACCGCGGACATCGAGGGGATGCTCGTGCTGGGCGCGCACGGTCCGCGCGCGCTCGCGGTCTTCGGAATCCATGCCTGAGCCCTCGGGAACCGACGACGAAATCCTCGCGGTGTTTCGCGAGCCGAGATTCCGCCGGTACCTGGCCAGCCGTTTCTTCGCGGGCACCGCGATGATGCTGCTGCGAACGGCCGTCTCGTGGCACGTCTACGACCTCACGCAGTCGCCGTTCCAGCTGGGAATGATCGGGCTGACCCAGTTCCTGCCGGTGCTGCCGCTCTCCTTGTTCGCGGGCGCGGTCGCCGACGTGGTGGACCGGCGCCGGCTGCTGCTGATCGCCCAGTTGGTTCCGCTGCTCTGCTCGCTTTCGCTCTGTCTCGCGACTCTCTCGGGCAGCATCCGCCTTCCGGGGCTCTACGCGGCGATCGCGCTGGCGGCGATCGCGTCGGTCTTCGAGTCGCCGGCGCGTGCATCGATCCTGCCGCAACTCGTGCCGCGAGCGCTGTTTCCGCGCGCGGTGACGGTGAGCTCCACCGCGGTCTGGCTCGCGTTCGCGACCGGGCCGATGCTGATGGGATTCACGGCGGCGAAGGGCGGGATCGCGTCGGTCTACGCGCTGCACGCGCTGCTGATCGCGGGGTCGCTCGCGTCGCTTCTGGCGCTCCCGCCGCTCGGAGCCGCGACGAGCGCGCGCGTCAGCTGGGCTGCGATCCGCGAGGGTCTGCTCTTCGTCTGGCACAGTCCGGTCGTGCTCGGCTGCATGACGCTCGACATGTTCGCGGTGATCCTCGGCGGAGCGACGGCGCTGCTGCCGATCTACGCGCGCGACATCCTCGCGGTCGGCGAGCTCGGTTACGGGGTGCTCTCGGCGTCGCTGGAGCTCGGGGCGCTGGCGATGTCGGCCGCGCTGATCTTCCTGCCGGGATTCCGGCGCACCGGACGGGCGCTGCTCGTGGCGGTGGCGGTCTACGGACTCGCGACCATCGTGTTCGGGCTCTCGCGGTACTTCCCGCTCTCGGTCCTCGCGTACATGGTCGCGGGAATGGCCGATGCGGTGAGCGTCGTGCTGCGGGGCACCGCGATCCAGCTCTCCACGCCCGACGCGCTTCGCGGCCGGGTGAGCTCGGTGAACTTCATCTTCATCGGAGCCTCGAATCAGCTCGGCGCGGCCGAGTCGGGCTTTCTCGCCGCTGCGACCAGCGCGACCTTCGCGGTGGTGTCCGGCGGAGTCGGCTGTCTCTTGGTCGTCGCGCTCGTCGCCTGGCGCATGCCGGCCCTGCGCAGCCATCGAACCGGCGACGCCTAGCTCGATCGCGGTCTTGCCACGCGGGACGCGCGGAGCTACCCAAGCTCCATGCAGGTCGGCGCCGTACTCGTGCTGGAGGCCGGGCCCCTCGAGCTCCGCAACGGCGGAGTCGACATCGAGCAGATCCGGTCCTACACCGCAGAGCGTCTCACTCGCACTCCGCGCGCCCGACAGCGGGGACTGGATCTCGTCCTGGGCCGGCTGCCCGTCTGGGCGGACGACCCGTTCTTCGACCTCGTCTACCACGTGCGTCACGTGGCGCTGCCCAGACCCGGGGACGAGCGCCAGCTGAAGCGCCTGGCCGCGCAGATCTTCTCCGAGGCGCTGGATCCCGAGAAGCCGCCTTGGGAGCTCTGCGTGGTCGAGGGGCTGGACGAGGGCCGCTTCGCGCTGATCGCGAAGGCCGATGCCGCGCTCGTCTCGGGAGACGAGGGCTTCGACCCGCTGCAAGCGATCCTGGACACGTCCAGCGCGGCGGCGCCGCGCCCCGCGCCTGCGATCGAGCCGCGGCCGACACCGAGCCGGGTCGCTCTGATGCGCGGCGAGCTCGCGCGCCGCGCGCGGGAGATCGCGCGGGCCGAGTCGGTCGGCGCCGCGCTAGGGCAGGGCCTGCGCTCCGCGCTGAACGCGCTCGAACGCGTGCTCGCTTCGCGTTCCGAGCTTCCGCTCACCGGGCCCGCCGGCGCGCAGCGGAGGATCGAGCTTCTCGAGCTCGATCAGGCAGACCTGCGAATGCTCGTCGGGAGTCTGGGAGCCTCGCCGCAAGCGATCCTGCTGGCCACGCTCGCCGGCGCGCTCCGCGTGTACGTCTCGCGGCGCGGGCTCGACCCCGCGGCGGCCGAGCTTCGCGCTCTGACACCGATCGGCGTTGGCGGCGGCGAAGCGGCAGGCGTGGCTCCGCTCGTCGTGCTGCCGCTCGCCGAGCCGGATCCGCTGCTCCGACTCGAGGCCCTGCGCAGCGCGCCCGTGCCTCCGGACGCGCCCGGCGTCTCGTTCTCGCCGCTCCGGGATCTCGCGCGCCTGCACGCCGCGTCCGCCGCGGGCCGCCCGGCGAGCCTGTGCGTGACGGTGCTGCCCGGGTCCGAGGCGCCCCTGTTCGTGCTCGGAGCGCCGGTCCGCGCCTGTACCGGGATCGCGCCGCTGCTCTCGGGGCAGTTGTTGGGACTCACGGCGACGTTCTACGCCGGGCGCGTCCGGCTGGGCTTCGCGGGCGACGCCGCGCTCGCCGCAGACCTGCCGCTACTGGCCGACTCGATCGCGGCGTCGTTCGACGAGCTGCGCAGAATCTCGAGCCCGCCGGTTCACCGAGCCGGAAGACGCGCCGATCCATCGCGGGTGCGCGAAGTGGGAGCGGATGCGTGATGGCGAACGAGGCAGAGCCGGGACTTCCCTGGGAGAACCTGATCGCGATCGCGGCGGGTCTGGCGTGGATCGCGGCGGGCGAGGGCGTGTTCGGTTTTCTCTTCGGAGTGATTCCGGGCGCTCTCCTGGTGGCAGGAGGGACCTCGAGCCTGCTGCTCCCGGGGGACGTTCGGACCCCGCAGCTGATCGCGCTCGGCAGCGCAGCCGCGCTGCTCGCGGCAGTCCCGATGATCTTCGCGGTCGGGTTCTTCGAGACGCTCGGACTGCTCGCGCTCGCGGTCGCCAGCTTCATCGCCTGTGGCTGGACCGCGCAGCGCCGCGAGCCGCCGATCGATCGGGTGCCGGAGCCGACGCTGGATCTGGAGCTCGCGATCAAAGTCGGCTTCGACCAGCTCGCGCTCGCCAGCATGATCGCCACGCGCCCCGGGCGCTTCGCGCGCGACGCGTCGCGCCTGGCGCTCGAGGTTCGCGATGCGCGCACGCTGTTCGAGAGCTCGGGCTGGCTGGAGAAGCCCGAGTCGTACCATCGCGAGCCGCCGCCGCTCGCGATGCCCGCGCTGCGCTGGCGCAAGAGCCTGGGATTCTCGTTCGAGCACCTCTCCTTCGAGAGCGGCTACGAGCCTCACGCCGGCGAGCCGGGCCGCGATCGCTGGCTCTCGCACCTGCCCAATCGCGAGTCCCACGCCTGGGTGCTCCGGCACGCAGACCGTCCGCGACCGTGGCTGGTCTGCATCCACGGCTACGGAATGGGCATTCCCGCCGTCGATCTCTCCGCATTCGAAGCGCGCCGGCTCCACTTCGAGCTCGGCTTGAACGTCGTGTGCCCGGTCCTGCCGCTGCACGGACCGCGGAAGCTCGGCCTGCGCAGCGGCGACGGGTTCCTGAACGGCGACTTCCTGGACACCGTGCACGCAGAGGCGCAGGCGATGTGGGATCTGCGCCGATTGCTCTCCTGGCTGCGCGCGGACGGGGCGACGCAGATCGGTGTCTTCGGGCTCTCGCTCGGCGGCTACACCACCGCGCTCCTCGCCGGGCTCGACTCAGGCCTCGCCTGCGCGATCGCGGGCATTCCGGCGACGGACTTCAGCCGGCTGGTCGCGCGCCTGGCGCCGCACGCCACGCTTCGCGAGATCGAGCGGCTCGGGCTGGACTGGAGCTTCGTCCGCGACGTGCTCTCCGTCGTCTCGCCGCTGCGGCTCTCGCCGCAGATCGCGATCGAGCGCCTGTCGATCTTCGGCGGCACCGCGGATCACCTGGTTCCCGCGGATCAGGTGCGCGACCTGTGGAAGCACTGGGGCGAGCCGCGGATCGCCTGGTACCCGGGCAGCCACATGTCGTTCGCGCGCGAGCCGCAGGTGCGTTTCCTGATCGACGACGCCCTGCGCCACGGAGGCCTGGTTCGCGAGCGATGAGGCCGCGTGCGCCGGAAGGCGATGGCATCGTGCGGGTCCGGCGCGAGACGTCCGGTCGCGGCGGCAAGACCGTGACGACGATCGCGGGCCTGCGGCTCGCGAGCGACGCGCTGGCGGCGCTCGCCTCGGAGCTGAAGCGCGCCTGCGGCACGGGCGGCACGGTGCGGGACTACGTGATCGAGATCCAGGGAGATCACCGCGCGCAGGTCGTCGCGCAGCTCGAGCTGCGCGGCTACACGGTGAAGCTGGCGGGCGGCTAGCCTGGATTTCTCACCACTCAAACGAGCACAGGCCGGCTGACTTCTGTTAACCGTTGAGTTGCAAGACAAAACGGGCCAACAGAAAGGGCCGACCTGTGCAGACAGAGTGTAGCGCGACGCAGCTTGAGTTTTCGCCGCTGGGACGACGGCCCGTGGTGGGCCGGTTCGACGCGGAGCACGCGAGCAGCGACGGCGGGGTGCTGCTGCTGCGCGAGC